>JACQAD010000139.1 GCA_016195125.1 Magnetospirillum sp. | reverse complement strand
TTCGTCGCCGCCCAGGCGCGATACGGTATCGCTGCGCCGCAGGGTATGGCGCAGCCGGCCGGCCACCACCTTCAGCAGCTCGTCGCCGGCCACGTGCCCCAGACTGTCGTTGACGAGCTTGAAACGGTCGAGATCGAGGAACATCAGGCCGACCCGACGCCCCTCGCGCTTGGCGACCTCGATGGCGTGATGGACGCGATCCTCCAGCAGCAGACGGTTGGGCAGGCCGGTCAGGGTGTCGTGGGTGGCCTGATGAATCAGCTGCTGCTCGGCTTCCTTGCGTTGAGTGATGTTCTCCTTGACCGCCATGTAATGGGTCACCATGCCGTCATCGTCGCGGATGGGCGACATGGTGGCGTTTTCCCAATACAGCGATCCGTCCTTGGCCCGGTTGCACAATTCACCTTGCCAGGTGGTGCCGGAATTCAGGCAATGCCACAAGTCGCGATAGACCGAATGGGGCGTTTCACCTGATTTCAGCATCCGCGGGTTCCGGCCGATCACCTCATCTTCCGAATAGCCGGCCACCAGGACGAAGGCGCGATTGACGTACTCGATATCGCCGGATTTGTCGGTGATCATCACCGACATGGGCGATTGCTCCAGGGCGGTTTCCAGCTTGCGCAACTGCAGGCGGCGCTGGTGAATCTGGGTCACATCCCGGCCGAACAGGGCGATCCGGTCGACTCTTCCCTCGGCATCGGCGACCGGGTGCATGTGAATGTCGAACAGGCGAGCCCCGATGGCGTGATGGCTTTCCACCGTCTCGCCCCGATTCAGCACCGTCTGCGTATCATGCCTGAGGCTGTCGGCCATGGCCTGGGGCAGACGGTCCCACAGGATCTGTCCCGGCAGCCGGGCTTCGTCCTGGCCGAGAATGGCGGCGGCGGCGGCATTGACCGCCAGGATGCCTCCCTGCCCGTCCAGCAGGAAGATGCCGTCGGCCGAGGAATCGAGCATGGCCCGGATCAGGGCCTTGCTGTCCATGAGGGTCCGCTCGGTCTGCTTGCGCCGGCTGACGTCGTAGATCCAGGCCAGATTCACCGCTTCGCCGTCGAGAATGGCGGGACGGATGGTCAGCACCGACCAGAAGGGCGAGCCATCGGCGCGGCGGAACTCCACGTCGGCATCGTGGATCTCGCCGGTTTCCTTGAGCTGGCGCACCACCTCGTGACGTTGATGGTCGTCCGCGAAATGGCGCTTGGCGCTACCGCCGATGCATTGCTCGCGGGCGATGCCGGTTATTTCGCAAAAGCGGCGATTGGCGAACACCACCACCCCGTCCTTGCGACGGGATACGGAAACGCCGACGGGGCTCTCGTCGAGAATGCCCAGGAAATCGGTGATCTCTGCCGGAATGGACATGAGGATGAAATTTCTCTAAGCGCGATGTTTCGCCAAATCTAACCGGAAAATGACGAAGTGTCACGAGGGTGCAATCGGGTAAACACCCGGTTCTCATCAAACGAAAAATAAGGTGCAATCGGCGTTGTGGCATACGCTTGTCACCCCCCTGGTCATTGGGGATGGCGCACACCACCTTGGAAAGGTACCTTGTCACATTATGTTTCAACCGCGCGCCCCCCAACCGGAGAGCCGAGGTCCATGACCAGCATGGCCGCCCCCCCTGACCCCAGCCCCTCGGCGACGCCTCGATCCTCGCCGTCCATGGCGGCAGGCAAGCCGCCAGCGGTGGAGCGGCGACGGCGGTCGCGCGGCAACGGCCTGCCCCTTCGCATCAATATCCTGACCGCCTTCGCCACCCTGCTGACCGCCACCGTGGTGATCCTGGTGGCCTTTGCCTATACCAAGAACACCACCTCGGTTCTGGAACTGATGGGCCGGTTCGTGGAACGGGTCTCGGTTTCGGGCATTTCCAGCACCATGGCGCTGCTCGATCCGGTAGAGACCAGCGTCCAGGCCACCGCGCGACTGGCGGCCATTGACGAGACCAAGGCCCGGGACGGCAGCCTGTTCCCCTATCTGACCTCCATCTTGGAAACCACGCCCCAGCTGCAGAGCATCTACCTGGCCTTTGACAACGACGGACGCTTTCTCCAGGCCTTTCCCATTGCGCCCGGAACCGACAAATTCGGCGCCAACGATATTCGTCCGCCGGACGAGGCCCGCTTCGCCCTCCGGGTGGTCGACCGCAAGAACGGCCGGTACACCGATGTCTGGACCTATGTGAAGGCGGATGGCGGCGTTCTCGCCACCGAAACCTCCAACTCGCTCAATTACGATCCCCGGCCACGTCCCTGGTACAAGGACGCCATCGCGCGGCGGCAATTGGTCTGGAGCGACCTGCTGGTCTATACCAGCAACCGCCAGCCGGGCATCACCGCCGCCTACCCCATCATTGCCGCCGACGGACGGGTCATCGGCGTCGCCGCCGCCAACGTCGCCACCAGACAGATGTCGGATTTCCTCGCCCATCTCGATCTGGGCAAGTCGGGCATCGCCATGATCGTCGACGAGAAGGAACAGCTGATCGCCTTTCCCGATGCCGCCCGCATGGTGCGCCAGGACGGGCTGAAACTGTCCCTGGTCAAGGCCGATCAACTGGACGTGGCACCCATTGCCGACGCCTTCGCCGCCTATCACCGGGAGGGCAGCCGCACGGTCCGGTTCGAGTCCGGCGGCCAGAGCCATCTGGGCTCGTTCAACGGATTTCCCGACGAATTGGGCAAGAAGTGGCTGATGGTCATCGTGGTGGCCGAGGACGACTTCGTCGGAACCTTGAAGGAGAACAGCCGCGAGCTGGTCCTGGCCGGCTTCGCGGTCATGGCGATCGGTTTGTTCTGCGTCGCCATCTTGTCCAATTGGATCACCCGGCCGCTGACCCAGCTCTGCGCCGAGATTCAAAAGATCCAGAAATTCGACCTGGTCGGGCCCATCGCGCTGCACGCCATCGTCGCCGAGGTCAACGAGTTGATCCACTCGCTGAACATGATGAAACGCGCGCTTCGAACCTTCGGGATGTTCGTGCCCCGTGATCTGGTCCGCGAACTGGTGGCCAGCGGCAGGCCCATCGAGCTGGGCGGTCAGTCCCGCACCCTGACGGTGATGTTCACCGATGTGGCCGACTTCACCGGCCTGTCCGAGCGCATGGCCGCCGGCGACCTGCTGGTCCACGTCTCGCGCCATCTGGCCGCCATCTCGGAATGCGTCGGCGAAGAAGACGGCACCGTCGATAAATATATCGGTGATGCGGTCATGGCCTTCTGGGGCGCCCCCAACTGGCGCGAGGACCACGCCCTCAGAGCCTGCATCGCCGCCTTGAAGGCCCGCCGCGGCCAAAGCCTGATGAACGCCGAGTGGGAGGCCCAGGGCCTGCCGACCATGTTCGTGCGCATCGGCCTGCATACCGCCGACGTCATCGTCGGCAATATCGGTTCTCCCCAGCGCATGAGCTATACGGCGGTGGGCGACGGCGTCAACGTCGCCTCGCGCCTGGAGGGCGTCAACAAGGTCTACGGCACCCAGATTTGCGTCAGCGAGGCCGTGATCGCCGCCGCCGGCGAGTCCGTCCTGGCCCGCCCGCTGGATCTGGTGGCGGTCAAGGGGCGCAAGACCGGGGAAAAGGTCTTAGAGCTGATGGCTCTGCGCTACGGCGACCCCAATCTGCTGGCCACCCCCGCCGATCTGGAAATCCATCACCTGACCGAAGAGGGGTTCACAGCCTATCAGGAACGGCGCTGGTCGGACGCCATCACCGCTTATGAACGTCTGGCCGCCCTGGCCCCCGCGGACAGGCTGCCGTCCATTTTCATCGCCCGCTGCAGCGCCTATCTGGCGGCGCCCCCGGCCGAAGACTGGACGGGAATCTTCGAAATGAAGATAAAATAACTTCCAGAACAGTCTTAAACGGGCGGCGCGCCATATCAATTCCCGATTAAGATGATTTGATTGCCAAAAACTCGCCTTAAGAAATAGGGCTCCGCATCCTATTTAGGAAAACGTTCATCGAGAAGTCAGGAATGGACGCCTTGTCCGGCATTGATGACGTTCGCGGGCGAACCCAGCCAACAGATACTTTGATCCTCGACGACTAGACCTTGACATAAGTCATATCCCTTCGAAAAGGGGCGCAGACAATCTCCGCCATCACAGCGACGATCAAGGCCTAGTTGAATTACTAGGTATTCATATGTGGCTTGATTGCCGCATTAGGCGGCTACTATTCTCCAGCCTCGGAAGTTTTAACACTATATGGTGCAGCAGTGGACGGTTCCAGCGTTGACGGGAATTTAACAGAGCGGGAACGGGACGTGTTGCAGCTGATTGCTTCTGGGAAAAGCAGTAAGGAAATCGCGCGCCATCTAGGAATTGCCGTCGGCGGAGTCAATATTCACTTCCTCAACGCGATGAAGAAGCTTGGTGCTGCCACTCGTGCGCATGCGGTCGCACGCTCCATTTTCCTTGGATTGCTCTTACCGGAAGTGGGGCGAAGCTAGTTTTTCGAGCCCAATAATGGGCGTATTTTAATTGGGGATTATGGACTTGCGGGAAACCTGGGGGTTCACGCTGCCCGAAACAGCTCACACATCCAACCCGCAAGTTCTGTTCGAGGGCGCCACCCTGGCTGTTCTGGCGCAGATTCTCGACAGTGGAACCCGGATCGATCTTGCCGTGGCTGATTATCTGGGCCGCTTTCCGTTGGAGGGAGACAGCCCCCATGTGCGCCCCGACCTGATCATCTGCGTCTCCGATTGCCTGAAATTGCTGTTGCGCGGCGAGGCCGAGCCGTCGGCGGCCCGACTGATCCTGGATGACGCCAGCCGGCTATGGCACCAGGTCCGCGCCAATGCCCGCCAGGAATCCGATCGCACCATCACCCGTGTCCAGGCCTGCATCGGCAATATCCGCCGCGCCATCGAGGCGGCCGGTGGTCAGACTGAATAGGGCTCTGCGTCAGGGCCTGAGCCCCGCCATCACCGCGAAGCTGACATTCTTGTAGCGGCACTCGACCTCGGCCAGCCCGGCCGCGCGCAGCCAGGCCAGTTGCGATTCCAGCGGTGCGCGGCGATCCAGACTCTGGCGCTCGATGGCGGCGGCGATCTGGGTCTCGGGCAGACCGCTCGCCTCCACCGCCTCGAACCAATGCCGCCAATAGCGGGCCTCCATGGCCTCGGTATCACCGGAAACCTGATCCGCATTGACGAAGAGCCCACCCGATTTCAGGGCGCGGGCGCAGGCGGCGTAGACGGCCCGCTTGCCATCATCCTCCAGGTGGTGAATGGACAGCGCCGACATCACCACGTCAAAGCCCGCCACATCGTCCAGAGCCAGATGGTTCATCACCCGGTAGGAGGCCCGCACCGGCGTACCGGCGAAGCGCTCCCTGGCCTGGGCCAACATGCCGTCGGACAGGTCGGTGAGAACCAACTCGCATTCGGGAACCGTCTCGGCCACCAGAGCCGACAACAGCCCGGTCCCCGCCCCCAGGTCGAGGATGCGCGCCCCCGGCCGGGCGAATTCCGCCACCAGGGCCAGGGCGGCATCGTAGAAATCATCGAAACAGGGAATCAATTGCCGCCGCTCACCGTCATAGGAACGGGCGGCGCGATTGAAGGCGGCTTCGATGGTCAGGGCCATATTATAATTTCCTGAAATAAGCATCTTTCCTTGCCCCCCATATAGTGAACTATCATCCTTCCCGGAACCCCCCTTCCCAAGAGGACGCGCCCGTGAGCCATGAACATCCCTTCGCCCAATACGTCCGCATTCTCGGCAAGGGCCCGCGCCTGTCGCGCCCCCTGACCTTCGAGGAGGCCAGGGACGGCTTCGGCATGGTCATGCGCGGCGAGGTCGAGCCGGTGCAACTGGGGGCCTTCCTCTGCCTGCTGCGAGTGAAGACCGAGACCCCGGAGGAAGCCGCCGGCCTGGCCGCCGCCATCCGCGCCACCATCACCCGCCCCCAGGGCGCCCCCAAGGTCGACCTGGACTGGTCGTCCTATGCCGGCAAGACCAGGCAATTGCCCCTTTACCTGCTGTCGGCGCTGCTGTTGGCCGGGCATGGCATCAAGGTCTTCATGCATGGCTCGGAAGGCCATACCGCCGGACGGGTCTGGACCTCCGAAGCCCTGGCCGCCCTGGGCCTGACGGTCTCCACCTCCATGGAGGACGCCGCCAGGCGCCTGCGGGACGGCAACTTCGCCTATATGACCCTGGAGCACCTGTCGCCGCCGCTGCACGCCATCATGGAACTGCGCCACAAGCTGGGGCTGCGTTCGCCGGTACACACCGTGGCGCGGCTGGCCAATCCCTTCGAGGCGGAATGCGCCATCAGCAGCGTCTCCCACCCCGCCTATGCCCCGGTCCACCAGATGGCCACCAAATTGCTGGGCGACCGGCGCATGGCCGTGTTCAAGGGCGAAGGCGGCGAGGTGGAACGCCGCCCGGAAAAGACCTGTGAAGTCCTGTCCCTGGTGGACGGCGAGCCGGTCACCGAGGATTGGCCGGCTTTGATCGCCGGCGCCCGCCCCCATGAGGAGAGCCTGGACCTCAGCCGCCTCAAGGCCTTGTGGACCGGCGCCGAGGAGAACGAAACCGCCGCCGCCGCCATCGCCGGCA
>JACQAD010000151.1 GCA_016195125.1 Magnetospirillum sp. | reverse complement strand
TGTATCATCTGGCCGGCGACACCAGGCGGCTGTTCTTCAGTCCCAAATGGGGCGGCTCGACCCTGGTGGTGGCCATCATCGGCCACGTCAATCTGTCCCTGCAGGCCTATTGCCTGGGGATCGGGCTGGGATTGAACATCGACGTCATCGACTGTCTGGTGCTGGTGCCGCCGGTGATCCTGATCATGACCCTGCCCATCTCCATCGCCGGCTGGGGGGTGCGCGAAACCGCCATGGTCGCCGCCTTCGGCTATATCGGCATCGAGGGCCATTCCGCCCTGGTGCTGTCGGTGCTGTTCGGCCTGGGCAACATGGCCACCGCCCTGCCTGGCGGTCTGGTCTGGCTGATGTCCGGCGACCATCTCAAGCCCGACGAGATCGAGCATATGGAAGAAGAGGCCGAGGAAGAGGCGGAAAAGCAGGCCGAGGGCGCTTGAGCCCCTTTTCTTCCTGGCGTTGCGCGTTACATTGGAACCAATGAATCCGTTCCCATCCCGCGCGTGAGGATTTCCATGAAGATCGCATTTGCCAAGCCGTCGCTGCCCAATTCGGGTGCCATGATTGTCGGCGTTCTCGAAGGCAAGGTCATGACCGCCACCGCCCAGACCCTGGACACCCAGGCCGGTGGCGGCATCAGCCGCGCCATTTCCGCCAGCCGCTTCGAGGGCAAGAAGGGCCAGACCCTGATGATCCTGGCGCCGGCCGGCCTGGAGATTTCGCGGCTGCTGCTGGTCGGCCTCGGCAAGGCCAAGGACGTGGATGCCCAGGCCGCCCAGGCCTTCGGCGGCACCGCCCTGGCTCAGGTGCAGACCGCAGGCGATGCCGAGGCGGTGATCGCCCTGGACATTCTGCCCGGCACCACCTTGTCGCCGCCCGAGTTGGCCGCCAACGTCGCCTTCGGGGCGCGGCTGCGCTCGTACCGCTTCGACAAGTACATGACCAAGCAGAAGAAGGAGGACAAGCCGTCGCTGAAGAAGCTGACGGTGACCACCGAATCCGCCGCCGAGGCCAAAACCGCCTTCGCGCCGCTGGACAAGATCGTCGATGCCGTCTTCCTGACCCGCGACGTCGTCTCCGAGCCCGCCAACATCATCCATCCCGAAAGCCTGGCCGCCAAGGCCGAGACCCTCAGGGATCTGGGTGTCGAGGTCGAGGTTCTGGGCGAGAAGCAGATGAAGAAGCTGGGCATGGGCTCGCTGCTCGGCGTCGGTCAGGGTTCGGACCGGGAATCCAAGCTGGTGGTCATGCGCTGGACCAACGCCGCCAAGAAGGACGAGGCCCCGGTGGCCTTCGTCGGCAAGGGCGTCACCTTCGATTCGGGCGGCATTTCCATCAAGCCGGGCGCCGGCATGGAGGAGATGAAGTGGGACATGGCCGGGGCCGGCGCCGTCATCGGCGCCATGGCCGCCTTGGCCGGGCGCAAGGCCAAGGTCAATGCCGTCGGCGTGGTCGGTCTGGTGGAGAACATGCCCTCGGGCAATGCCCAGCGCCCCGGCGACGTGGTCATCTCCATGTCGGGTCAGACCATCGAGGTCATCAATACCGATGCCGAGGGCCGTCTGGTCCTGGCCGATGCCCTCTGGTACACCCAGGATCGCTTCAAGCCCAAGTTCATGGTCGATCTCGCCACGCTGACCGGTGCCATCATCATCGCCCTCGGCCACGAATACGGCGGCCTGATGGCCAGCGACGACAAGCTGGCCGACCGTCTGGCCGCCGCCGGCAAGGCGGTGGGCGAGCAATTGTGGCGCCTGCCCCTGGGCGAGGCCTACGACAAGCAGATCAAGTCCGACATCGCCGACATGAAGAATGTGGGCGGGCGCGAGGGCGGCTCCATCACCGCCGCCCAGTTCCTCAAGCGCTTCACCAACGACGTGGCCTGGGCCCATCTCGACATCGCCGGCATGGCCTGGGGCAAGAAGGACACCGCCACCTGCCCCAAGGGCGCCACCGCCTTCGGCGTGCGCCTGCTGGACCGCCTGGTGGCCGATTTCTACGAGGACAAGAAGTAAGCCGGTGCGCATCACCTTCACCGCCCCCGTCACCCGGCCCGAAGGCAGTATCGCCGTCGGGCTGTGGCGGGGGCGCAAGCCGACGGCGCCGTTCGCCGCTCTCGATCCCCGGGGCCGCCTTGCCAAAACCTTGAAGAAGGCCGGCTTCGACGGTGAGGATGAGGAGATTCTGCTGTTCCTGGCGCCGGCCCCGCCGCTCGATTTGGTGGCGGTGTTCGGGCTGGGCAAGCGGGCTAAACTGGATACGGCCCGCCTGCGCCGCATCGGCGGAACCCTGCTGGACGAATTGGACGACAGCCGGGCCAAGGCGGTGACATTGCTGCTCGACCTGCCCGCGGATCAGGTGGCGGAACTGGCCTATGGGCTGCGGCTCAAGGGCTATCGGCCGCTCACCGGCTACCGCACCAAATTCGATCCCGATGACGAGGACGACGTTCAGCCGGTGCTGGATTCCGTCACCATCGCCTGCCCCGATCCGGCGGCGGCGGAGGAGCATTTCGCCCGTTTGGAGGCGGTGGCCCAGGGGGTGTTCCTGGCCCGCGATCTTACCGACGAGCCCGGCAACGTCCTGGGGCCCGGAGAATTCGCCGATCGTGCCCGCCTGCTGGAAGCCCTGGGCGTCGAGGTCACCATCCTGGAAGAGGCCGAGATCAAGGCCCAGGGCCTGAACCTGCTGTGGGCGGTGGGCATGGGCAGCGCCCGCAAGCCGCGTCTGGCCGTGCTGCGCTGGCGCGGTGCGGCGGGCAAGCCGCTGGTGCTGGTGGGCAAGGGCATCACCTTCGATACCGGCGGCATCACCATCAAGGATGCCGAGGACATGGAGCTGATGAAGGCCGACATGGCCGGAGCGGCGGCGGTGATCGGCGCCATCCGCGCCATCGCTGGGCGCCAGGCCCAGGCTCATGTCTGCGGCGTCCTGGCCCTGGCCGAGAACATGCCCTCCGGCTCGGCCCAGCGCCCCGGCGACGTGGTCAGATCCTATGCCGGGCTCAACGTGGAAATTCTCGACACCGATGCCGAGGGGCGACTGGTCCTGGCCGACGCCCTGGCCTGGGCGGCGGCCAATCTATCACCGCGCGCCATGGTGGATATCGCCACCCTGACCGGCACCACCGAGGAATTGTTCGAGGCCGAATATGCCGGTCTTTACGCCAATGACGACCTTCTGGCGGCGCAATTGCTCAAGCATGCCAGGGCCGAGGCCGAGAATTTATGGCGCCTGCCGCTGACCGAAGCCTGTGACGAGGATATCAAGTCCGACATCGCCGACCTCAAGCATTGCGCCTGGGACGACGTGCCCGACAATGACGATGCCGCCCGCTTCCTGTCGCGCTTCGTGCCCGAGGGGCTGCCCTGGGGCCATATCGACATGGCCGGCATGGAATTCGCCGACGAGGACGACCCGCTCTGCCCGGAAAGCGCCACCGGCTATGGGGTGCGGCTGTTCAATGCCCTGGCGGGGGGGTGAGGGGGGGCTTGCCCTATCCTGCCGAGGGGGGGGCTTGCCCTATCCCCTCGGCTTGGGGGCCGCCTGGACGTCATGGGCGATGGCTTGCAGCAATAATTGGAAGCCCAGGATGGTGGGCATGGCCGCCAGCATCACCGTGCCGGCGGTGCGCGCCACGCCGGTGATCAGGGATTCCATCCACTGCACCGTTCCCATGCCGATGCCGAAAGCCAGCAGCGGCACGCCCACCACCAGATACAGGGTGGTATAGCCGTTGGTGGGGTCCATCACCCCCCACTGGCCCGAAGCCGCCTTGACCAGGAAGGACAGGGCGCTGTTGCCCAACAGGCGGATGGTGGGCATGGATTTGAGCTCGCGCAGATGGCGGAAGCGGTTGCCCTTGGCGTAATCCACCCGACCCGAGACCAGCGGCTCGATCAGGCGAGGCAATTCGTCGGGGTCCATCTGGCCGTCGCCGTCCATCTTGACCGCGATGTCGCAGCCCAATTCCAGGGCGCGGGCATAGCCGCTGAGGACGGCGCCGCCGACGCCCCGGTTGACGGCGTGGCGGATGACCTCCACCCGTGGGTCGGCCGAGCGGGCGGCGACGTCGCCCGAGCCCTCGGGGCAGCAATCGTCCACCACCAGGATATGGTCGATATGGGCGGGAATGCCGGCCAGCACCGCCTCGATATGGCGGCTGACGCGATAGCTTGGAATGACGATGGCTGTCTTCATGGTAGGGCGATTATAGCCACGGCTCGCAGGAACGCCATTCCCATGGTAATGGTGGGAGATGACCCAGATCGGCTTCTACCACCTCATGCGCCTGCCCCTGGAGCAGGCTTTGCCCAAGCTGCTGGACAAGGCGCTGGCCGCCGGCTTCCGGGCCTTGGTCCTGGCCGGGTCGGCGGAGCGCGTCGAGGCCCTCAATGACCGGCTGTGGACCTTCGAGTCGGATTCGTGGCTGCCCCACGGCTCGGCCAAGGACGGCGAATCCGCCTTGCAGCCCATCTGGCTGACCCATACCGACGAGAATCCCAACAACGCCACCATCCTGGTCATGTGCGACGGCGCCGAATCCGGGCAGGTGGCAGGCTTCCAGCGCTGCCTCGACCTGTTCGATGGCAACGATCCCGAGGCGGTCCAGTCCGCGCGCGAGCGCTGGAAGCGCTGGAAGGCCGAGGGGCATGACCTGATCTATTACCAGCAGACCGAGCGTGGCGGCTGGGAAGAGAAGGCGCGCAGCTAATTCCGTTCCGGCTCGATCTCGGTGGCGAAGGCCTTGAACGCCTCTTCCAGTTGCGGGCTCATGGGGATGTTGAAGGCTTCGCCGTTGGGCAGCTTGTGGGCGAACCATTTGTCGTAGATCGGGCCGATCTCGTTGCCCACCACCAGGGTACGGAAGGCACGCTCGATGACGTCGCGCATGGGCTTGTCGCCATGGCGGTAGACGATGCCGTAAGGGTCATAGGACAGGACGTCGCCCACCACGGCGAAGCGTCCCTTCGACTTGTGCTGGGCCAGCAAGCCGGCCAGCAGGATATTGTCCGAGGCCAGGGCCCCGGCCTTGCCCTCGGCCAGAAGGCGATAGCTCTGCTCGTGGTCGGGCGCCTCCATCAGCGTGATGCTGAGGCCGAACTTGGCGTCCAGCTTGCGCAGCGCCTCCAGGTTGGTGGTGCCGGCGGTGACCGCCACCTTGCGCCCGCGCAGGTCGTGGAAGCTTTTCCACGGCGTGCCCCTGGGCACCATCACCATGGTGCCGGCCACGAAGATCAGCGGCGAGAAGGAAACGGTGCGGGCCCGCTCCAGATTGGCGGTGGTCGAGCCGCATTCCAGGTCGGCCTTGCCCTCGATGATGGCCGCGAAGCGTGTTTCGGAGGTGACCTTGACCAATTCGGTCTTCAGGTCGGTGCGGCCCAGGGTGTGGCCGATCTCTTCGACGATGGCCCTGCACAGATCCAGGCTGTACCCCACCGGCCGCCCCCTTGGATCAAGGAAGGAGAAGGGGATCGAGGCTTCGCGGTAGCCCAGGCTGACGATGCCGGTGCGCGCCACCTTGTCCAGGGTGCCGGACAGGCCCGCCGGCGGCAGGCGGGGCTCGGCGGCGGCGGGCGCGGCCAGGGCGGCGCCGATGGCGAGGAAAAGGCCCAGGACAGGCTTGGGAATCATGGTCAGCCCTCGGCCTGGGGCAGTGGCCCGGGTTGCTCGTCCATGATCGCCCCGTCGGCCGCCGCCGCCCGCTCCGGCCCCAGATTGCCCTCCCATTTGGCGACGATGGCGGTGGCCAGGGAATTGCCGATGACGTTGGTGGCCGAGCGGCCCATGTCCAGGAAGTGGTCGATGCCCATGATCAGCAGCAGACCGGCCTCGGGGATGTTGAACTGATTCAAGGTGGCGGCGATGACCACCAGCGAGGCCCTTGGCACTCCGGCGATGCCCTTGGAGGTCAGCATCAGGACCAGCAGCATGGTGATCTGGGTGCCGATTCCGAGGTCGATATTATACGCCTGGGCGATGAACATGGTGGCGAAGGTGCAGTAGATCATGGACCCGTCCAGATTGAACGAATAGCCCATGGGCAGCACGAAACTGGCGATGCGGTTGGGAACGCCGAACCGCTCCAGATTCTCCAGGGTCTTGGGGTAGGCGGCCTCGGAACTGGCGGTGGAGAAGGCCAGCAGGATGGGCTCGCGGATCAGGGTGATCAGGCGGAGGACGCGCAGACCCAGGATCAGGGAGGCGGCGGCGATCAAGACCACCCACAGACTGGCCATGGACAGGTAGAAGCCGCCCATGAATTTGGCGAAGATGATCAGCACCGCCAGCCCCTGCTTGGCGACGATGGCGGCGACGGCGGCGAACACCGCCAGCGGTGCGAAATTCATGACGTAGCCGGTAACCACCAGCATGGCATGGGCGGCGCCGTCGATACCCTGGGTAAGAATGCGCCCCTTTTCGCCCAGCGAGGCGGTGGCGATTCCGAAGAACACCGAGAACACCACGATCTGCAGAATCTCGTTGGCGGCCATGGCCTCGACGATGGATTTGGGGACCAGATGCTCGACGAAATTCTTCAGCGACATGGAGGAGGTCTTGAGGCCGGTCGCGGCGCCGGTGTCGGGCAGCGGCATGTTGAGATCCAGGCCGGGTTGCAGCAGGTTGACCATCACCAAGCCCAGCACCAGCGACACCAGCGAGGCGCCGAAGAACCACCCCATGGTCTTGAGGAAGATGCGTCCGATGGACGACGATTCGCCCATATGGGCGATGCCCACCACCAGGGTCGAGAACACCAGGGGCGCGATGATCATCTTGATCAGGCGCAGGAACAAGGTGGAGATCAGCTCGAAATAGCCGGCGATGTCGATCGCGGTCTTGGGATCGGCGCCGGAATAGATGACGCTGCCCACCACGATACCCAGGATCATGGCCCCCAGGATGAGATGAATCATGTATCGCTTCAAATCCGTCCCCCCCGTTGGCCCCGATCATGGGATCGCCAAACAGTGAAGCATGACTGGGGCGCTTGTGCCAGGGAGGTGGAGGCGGTGTAACCTTTCGTCTTGCCGGTGCGAAGAATCCGGCATGAAGACCATCCTCGCCGCCTTGCTGTTCGCCATCTCCACGCTTCCCGCCATGGCGCAGTCGCGGCCGGTGGTCCTGGAATTGTTCACCTCCCAGGGATGCTCGTCCTGCCCGCCCGCCGATGCCCTGCTGGCGGAACTGGCGGGGCGGGACGACGTGATCGCCTTGGCCTTTCATGTGGATTATTGGGACTATATCGGCTGGAAGGATCCCTTCGCCCTGGCCGGGTCCACGCTGCGCCAGAAGGCGTATGTCCAGGCCTTGGGCCTGCGCGGCCTCTATACCCCTCAGATGGTCGTCGATGGGATTGTTGACGTGGTGGGGTACGATCGCGGGCGAATCCTGCCGCTTCTCGGCCCTCGCGCCGGGATCGTGGCGATCGGCCTGCGTCGCGAGGGCGACGAGGTGGTGGTCAGCCTGGGTGCTGGCCAGGGCGCCGGGCCGGTCACCGCTTTCGGGGTGCAGTCCCAGGCCCGGACCCTGGCGCGCCGGGGCGAGAATGCCGGGCGCACTCTGATCGAGGCGCAGATCGTGCGCGGGTTCCGTCCCCTGGGAATCTGGACCGGAGCGGCCGAGGAGATCCGGCTGAAGCGCTCAATGCTGCCCGCCGACATCTCCCAGGTGGTGGTCGTGGTGCAAAAGGACGGTCCCGGTCCGGTGCTGGGCGTGGGGCGGCTGGGGCTTTAGCTCGGCCTGTTGAACGTGACGCACGCGGCGACCCGTGGCCATCGCGGGTGCTTTAGCCGGCGCGCGTAACCAGGGGCGTGGCGTGAACCATGAAGTAGCGGGCGCGCGAATCGTTGCTGACCACTTCTTCGAAACTGAGGTCAACCTTGCGAATGGTCGGCAGATAGAGCCCGTCATGGGACGATAGGTGTGGCGGACGCGCCGTGTTCACCAATGCCTCGGGAAAGAAGTCTGGCCGAGATCCGTCATGGACGTGAATGCGGTGCTCCCGCTCGGAGCGAATGGTGAAGCTCACCAGCTTAGTCGCGGACTGGACATCGAAGAACCGACCGAGATTGCTGTAATCCGAGGGCTGGATCGCGCCGGAGAACATGAGATCGGCGCCATTTCCGGTCAGTTCGAACGCATAGCGACACTCAACGATGTAAAGGTTGTCGGGGCTGATGATGAGATCCTCGCCAAAGCAAATTTCAAGCGCTCGAGTCTCGCCGGAATCGCCATGGGG
>JACQAD010000150.1 GCA_016195125.1 Magnetospirillum sp. | reverse complement strand
GAGGTGGTGCGCGATCTCCTCCACCGCCTGCCACGTGATGCCCGGCAGCAGCCCCAGCCAGCAGGGCGGGGCGATGAAGACGCCGCCCTTGGCGCCAAGACTGAGCGCCAGATTGCCCGCCACCGTGCCCATCATGGCGAAGAAGGTCTCCACCGCCTCGCGGCTGATGGCGCAGGAGCCGTCCAGGCCGCGCTGGCTGATGACGTCGGGAGTGGAAAAAACCGCCTGATGCCCGGACAGGGCCGCCACGGCTTGATAGAGGTTGACCAGGCCTTGGCCGGACAGCACCCGTTCGGCCGACACATGATCGAAGCGGGTCCGCAGCCAGTCGAGGATCCGGGCCTCGCGATCGGTGGCGGCGGCCATGGTGATGTGACCGCCTTCCGTGGCCAGAGCCGTCCATTCACCGGAACTCCCCGGCACCAGGGCCGAGACTCCCAGACCGGTTCCCGGCCCCAGCACGGCGATGGGCGCCGGTGCCTGGGCGATTCCGTCCCCGATGACCACCAGATCCTCGGGCTTGAGATGGCGCACCGACAGGGCCACGGCGGTGAAGTCGTTGACCACTTCCAGCCGTTCCAGATTCAGGGCCTGCCTTGTGGTTTCGATGGAAAACCGCCAGGGCGAATTGGTGAGATCGACCCGATCGCCGGCAATGGCCGAGGCCACGGCGAAGGCGCCGCGCACCACCCGCTCCTCCCCGCCCAGGGAGGTCAGATAGGCCTTGGCCGCCGTGGCCGGGCCATCGTAATCGGCACAGCGCAGCACCGTGGGGTTATGGGCCTCGCCATCCTTGACCAGGGCGAAGCGGGCGTGAGTGCCGCCGATATCGGCGACCAGGGACATCGGCCTCATGCCTTGCGCTTTCCCTTGGCCTCGCCGGTCATGGCCTTGTAGAGGTCCATATAGCGCTTGGCCGAGCGGCTCCAGCCGAAATCCTGGCCGACGCAGGACTTGATGATGCGCGCCCACTGATCCTTGCGGCCATAAAGGCCGATGGCCCGCTCCACCGCCCATTGGAAGGCGCCGGCATTGCAATGCTCGAAGACGAAGCCGTTGGCCGAGCCGGTCATCAGGGTGTCATAGCCCGTATCCACCAGGGTATCGGCAAGGCCGCCGGTGGCATGAGCCACCGGTACCGTGCCATAGCGGAAGGCGTAGAACTGGGTCAGCCCGCAGGGCTCGAACCGCGAGGGCATCAGCAGCATATCACCGCCGGCCATCATGCGATGGGCCAGGGGTTCGGAATAGCCGATGCGGGCCGCCACCTGACTGGGATGGGCCGCAGCGGCGGCATGGAAGCCATCCTCCAGCGGACGGTCGCCGGTTCCCACCACCGCTACCTGTGCTCCCAGGCGCAGAATGTTGGGCAGGGCCGCCAGCACCAGATCCATGCCCTTATGGTCGTTGAGGCGGCTGACGATGACCATCAGCGGCACGTCGGGAGTCTGGGCCAGACCCAGTTCCGCCTGCAGGGCCGCCTTGTTGGCAGCTTTGCCATCGCTATCGCCGGGCGTAAAGGGATGGACCAGATGGGCGTCCTGGGCCGGATTCCAGACCTGATAATCGGCACCGTTGAGGATACCGGTCAGGTCGGCGGCACGATGCGCCAGCAAGCCCTCCATGCCACAGCCGAAGGCGGCGGTCTGGATTTCCTTGGCGTAGCGCGGCGAGACCGTGGTGATGCGGTCGGAATAGAACAGGCCGGCCTTCAGGAAGGACAGGGTATCGTAATACTCGAACCCGTCCATGGCGTACATTTCGGGCGGCAGATGCAATCGGGCCACGGTCTCGGCCGGGAACTGGCCCTGATAGGCGATATTGTGGATGGTAAACGCCGTCGGCGGCGGATTGGCAACGCCCCAGGCCTGAAGATAGGCCGGCGCCAGTCCCGTCTGCCAGTCGTTGAGGTGCAGGACTTGCGGCCGCCACTTGACCGGACTGGCCTCCGTGCACAGATGGGCCGCCACCCAGGACAGCAAGCCGAAGCGTAGCGCATTGTCGGCCCAGTCACGTCCCTGGGCGTCCTGATAAGGGCCGCCGGCCCGCTCGAACAGGGATGGACACTCCACCAGCCAGACCGGCACGCCCGAATCCGGCAGCTTGCCCGACAGCAGCCTGACCTCCGCCCCGACGCCGAGGGGATCGCCCAGAGTCCCGACCACCTTCTTGGCGGCGATGGCATCCAGGGCCTGGGAATAGCCCGGCAAGAGAATGCGGATATCGATTCCAGCCTCGGCCAGGGCGGCGGGAAGCGCCCCCGAAACGTCGGCAAGGCCACCGGTCTTGACCAGCGGAAACACCTCTGAGGAAGCGAACAGCACGCGCATTTGGAACCCCGTTCCGGAGGTTGAAGCTCTCCTACCTTCAGCCTATCCCGGATTTCGCGAAGCGTCGAGAGACGGCGTGGAAATGTTGCCGCACATGGCCGCCTCCCGAGCCCGGCAATTGTGCCCAACCGGGCTTTGTGGCACGGTCATGGTCAATAAAGCACGTCCAAGGGGTGATTGATGTTTGATCCCACCGAACGGGGTACCGCCATCGATATCGAGGTCAGTGAGCGGCTGCGACGGACCCTGGCGCTGATCCTTGCGGGGGGGCGCGGCTCGCGCCTGATGGATCTCACCGATTGGCATGCCAAGCCCGCCATTCCCTTCGCCGGCAAGTTCCGCATCATCGACTTCACCTTGTCGAACTGCATCAATTCCGGCATTCGCCGCATCGGCGTGCTGACCCAGTACAAGGCCCATTCCCTGCTGCAGCACATCCAGCGCGGCTGGGGCTTTCTCCGCGGCGAGTTCAACGAGTTCATCGAATTGCTGCCCGCCCAGCAGCGCACCTCGGGCGAGAATTGGTACAAGGGCACCGCCGACGCCGTCTTCCAGAATCTGGACATCATCGGCGCCCACCGGCCCGAGCATGTGCTGGTCCTGGCCGGCGACCACGTCTACAAGATGAATTACGGCAAGATGCTGGCCCACCACCTGGCCGCCGGCGCCGATGCCACCGTCGCCTGCATCGAAGTCCCCCTGGATACCGCCAAGGGCTTCGGCGTCATGGCGGTGGACGACGACGACCGCATCATCCGTTTCGACGAGAAACCCGCTCATCCCCAGCCCATGCCGGGACGCCCCGATCTGGCCCTGGCCAGCATGGGCATCTACATCTTCAACGCCCAATTGCTGTTCGACCTGTTGCAGAAGGATTCGACCGCCGCCGATACCAGCCATGATTTCGGCAAGGATCTGATCCCGGAACTGGTCAAGACCCATCGGGTCATCGCCCACCATTTCCAGGAATCCTGCGTCATGCACGAGGGCGCGCGCGAGCATTATTGGCGCGACGTTGGCACCATCGATGCCTATTGGGAAGCCAATATCGACCTCACCACCGTCACCCCGGCGCTGAATCTTTATGACGACAGCTGGCCCATCTGGACCGATCAGCCGCAATCACCGCCGGCCAAGTTCGTGTTCGATTCCGACCAGCGCCGCGGCATGGCGGTGGATTCCCTGGTGGCCGGCGGCTGCATCGTCTCCGGCGCCGTGGTGCGCCGGTCCATGCTGTTTTCCAATGTGCGGGTGAATTCCTTCTGTGTCGTCGAAGACGCGGTGATCCTGCCCAACGTCGATATTGGCCGCCATGCCCGCCTCAAGCGCTGCATCGTCGATCAGGGCGTGGTGGTGCCGCCGGGTCTGGTGGTCGGCGAAGACGCCGCCCTGGATGCCTCGCGCTTCCACCGCACCGAAAAAGGCATCACCCTGGTGACGGCGGAAAAGCTGAAGCTGCTGGGGGCGTAAGCCCCCATCCGCTATTTCGCCGCCTTCTCGATCTGCCGCCACCGGGCCACGTTGGAATTGTGCTCGTCCAGGGTGCGGGCGAAGGCGTGGCCGCCGGTCCCGTCGGCGACGAAATACAGTTCCTCGCTCCGTGCCGGATGCAGCACCGCCTCGATGGAGGCCCGTCCCGGATTGGCGATGGGGGTCTTGGGCAAGCCATCGACGATGTAGGTGTTCCAGGGGTGGTTGGTCTGCAATTCGGCGCGGGTCAGCGGATGGTCCAACTCCCCCAGGCCTTCGGAAACACCGTAGATCACCGTGGGGTCCGATTGCAGCCGCATGTGCCTGGCCATGCGGTTGTAGAAGACGGCGGCGACCCTGGGCCGCTCGGCTTCCAGAGCGGATTCGCGTTCAACCATGGACGCGAGGATCAGGGCCTCTTCCTTGCTCTTCAGCGGCAGGCCGGGAGCGCGGGCCATCCACAGCACGTCCACGGTCTGGCGCATGGCCTTCTCCATCCGGCCGATGACCTCGTCGCGGACCTCGTCGCGGGTCATGTGCCAGGTTTCGGGCAACAGCCAGCCCTCGGGCACCTTGCGGGTGATGGGCCCGGTCAGGAAGTCGGCCTCCTTCACCAGTTCCAGCACCTGGCGCACGGTCAGCCCCTCGGCCACGGTCAGCTTGTGGATGACCACCTTGCCCTCGGCGATGATGCGCATGGCCTCTTCCGCCGAGACATGGGCGGGAAAGACATACTCTCCGGCCTTGAGGGTGGCGTGGCGCAGCTTGACTCCCAGGGCGAAGACCAGACGCGACGAGATCACCCCGGCGCCTTCCAGGCTCTGGGCGATCAGTTCCGTGCCCGAGCCCTTGGGGATGATCACCGTCGCCGGCTGGGCCAGCGGCCCCGGCGCCGTGAAGCGGCGATGGCCCTCCCAGGCCAGGGCGCCGGCCATCAGCCCGGCCAGCAGCACCAGCAGAGCGACGATCATCTTCCAGGGCTTCATCCCTCACCCTCCAGACAAGACAAAGGCCCCCGGATGAACGGGGGCCTTGCCTGAACCCATGAGCACGCCGCTCAGTAGCCGCGAAGCACCAGCGAAGCGTTGGTGCCGCCAAACCCGAACGAGTTGGACAGCGCCACCTTGATCTTGCGCTCCTTGGCCTTCAACGGCACCAGGTCGATGTCGCAGCCCTCATCCGGATTGTGCAGGTTGAGGGTCGGCGGCGCCAGCTGATCGCGAATGGCCAACAGCGAGTAAATGGCCTCCACCGCCCCCGCCGCGCCCAGCAAATGGCCGACGGCCGACTTGGTCGAGGACATGGACAGCTTGTAGGCGTGATCGCCGAACACCTGCTTGACCGCGCCCAGTTCAATGGTATCGCCCATGGTGGCGGTCCCGTGGGCGTTGACGTAATCGATCTCGTCCAGCGACACCCCGGCCCGCTTGAGGGCGGCACGCATGGCGCGCACGGCGCCATTGCCGTCCTCGGCCGGAGCGGTGATGTGGTGGGCATCGCCGGACATGCCGTAGCCGATCACTTCGCCATAGATCTTGGCGCCGCGCTTCTTGGCGTGCTCAAGCTCTTCCAGGACGACGATACCGGCGCCCTCGCCCATGACGAAGCCATCGCGATCCCTGTCCCAGGGGCGCGAGGCCTCGGTGGGGAGGTCGTTATAGCTGGTACACAACGCCTTGGCGGCGGCGAAACCCGCCATGCCCAGACGATGCACCGCCGCTTCGGCACCGCCGGCGATCATCACGTCGGCATCGTCGAACATGATCAGGCGGGCGGCGTCACCGATGGCATGAGCCCCGGTGGCGCAAGCCGTCACCACCGCATGGTTCGGCCCCTTGAAGCCGTAGCGGATGGAAACGTGGCCCGAAACCAGATTGATCAGCGCGGCGGGGATGAAGAATGGGCTGATGCGGCGCGGCCCGGATTTCTCCAGGGTCAGGGCGCCGTCGGCGATATTGGGCAACCCGCCGATACCCGATCCGATCATGACGCCGGTACGTTCCCGGGACTCGTCGTCCTGGGGCATCCAACCGGAATCCTCCACGGCTTCGGAAGCGGCCGCCAGGCCATAGACGATGAAATCGTCCATGCGGCGGCGATCCTTGGCGGGAGCGACGGCATCAAGGTCCAGTTCACCCGGATTGGTGCCACGGGGCACGATACCGGCGATCTGGGCGGGAAGGTCCGACACCTCGAAGGTGTCGATGCGGCGGATACCCGACTGGGCCGCCGTCAGGCGCTCCCAATTGGTGGCCACTCCATTGCCGAGCGGAGTGGTAAGGCCGAGGCCGGTGACGACGACACGTCTCATGGAACCCTGGCTTTCGGAAGTGTCTGGGAATAGTTCATGGAACACCGGGCCGCCCATGGCGACCCGGCATCCTTAATCACTTAGGAATTCGCCGTGATAAAGTCGATGGCGTCCTTAACCGTGAGAATCTTCTCGGCGGCGTCATCGGGGATCTCGACGGAGAACTCTTCCTCGAAGGCCATCACCAGCTCGACGGTGTCGAGGCTGTCGGCGCCCAGGTCATCGATGAAGGAGGCGTTATCAGTCACCTTGGACTCTTCGACGCCCAGATGCTCGACGACGATCTTCTTAACCCGTTCGGCCACGTCACTCATTTGCGATTCCTCGAAAAGTCTCGTCTAAGGGAAAATCTTATCAACGCGCCCGAGCAGGAAGGCCCCGGCGGAAAGTGCCCGTCTGTACCATACTTTTTTGGGCATTGCCAGCACCGGCCGCCCTAATTCCGACACCTTTATATCATGGCCATCCCGCCATTGACATGCAGGGTCTGGCCGGTGACGTACGCAGCCTCGGCCGAGGCGAGATAGACCACGGCGGCGGCGATTTCCTCGGCCGTGCCCATGCGGCCGGCGGGAATCCCGCTGTTCAGCTTGGCCTTCTGGTCATCGGACAGCACGTCGGTCATGGCCGAGGCGATGAAGCCGGGCGCCACGCAATTGACGGTGATGTTGCGGCTGGCCACTTCCTGGGCCAGGGCCTTGCTCATGCCGATCATGCCGGCCTTGGAGGCGGCGTAATTGACCTGCCCCGGATTGCCGGTGACGCCGACGATGGAGGTGATGTTGATGATGCGGCCCCAGCGGCGCTTCATCTGCCCCTTGACGGCGGCACGCGACAGGCGGAAGGCGGCGGTGAGGTTGACGTCCAGAACCGTGGCCCAATCCTCGTCCTTCATGCGCAGAACCAGGCCGTCCTTGGTAATGCCGGCATTGTTGACCAGGATGTCCACCGAGCCCAGCGCCGCCTCGGCATCCTTGGCCAGCTGCTCGACGGCTGCGGCATCGGACAGATTGGCGGGCAGGACATGGACGCGATCACCCAGCTCGGCGGCCAGGGCGTCCAGCGCCTCGCGACGGGTGCCATGCAGGCCGATGGTCGCTCCCTGCGCATGCAAGGCCTTGGCGATGGCGCCGCCGATACCGCCCGAGGCTCCGGTCACCAGGGCGGTCTTGCCGGTAAGATCGAACATGGTCGTTTCTCCGTCTCGTTGATCGTCGCCCCGCTCAGGCGAGGGTCCATGTGGAAAGCGGCACAGCGGCGCGATTCACAGGTAATTACAGGCTCTTCAGAAAGGCTTCGATATCGGCGGGAGCGCCGACCGACGAGCCGGTCAGTTCCTTGTCGATGCGCTTAGCCAGACCACCCAGCACCTTGCCGGCGCCCAGTTCCACCAGCGTGGTCACGCCCTCGGCCTTCATGAACAGCACACTTTCGCGCCAGCGCACCGTGCCGGTGACCTGACGGACCAGCAGATCACGGATGGCGTCGGGATCGGTGACGCGCGAGGCGGTGACGTTGGCCACCAGCGGAATGCGGGGCGTCTTCATCTCCACCTTGGCCAGGGCCTCGGCCATGGCATCGGCGGCGGGCTGCATCAGGGCGCAATGGAAGGGGGCGGATACCGGCAACGGAATGGCCCGCTTGATGCCCTTCTCGGCGGCGATCTTGATGGCGCGGTCGACGGCGCTCTTATGGCCGGACAGCACCACCTGGGAGCCGCCATTGTCGTTGGCCGCCTCGCAGACGTCGCCTTCGGCGGCGAGGGCGGCGATTTCCTTGGCCTGCTCCAGTTCCGAGCCGAGCAGAGCGGCCATGGCGCCGACACCCACCGGCACCACCTTCTGCATGGCCTGGCCGCGAATCTTCAGCAACCGGGCGGTATCGGCCAATGTGAAGGTGCCGGCAGCGGCCAGGGCCGAGTACTCGCCCAGGGAATGCCCGGCGACGAAGGTCGCCGCCCTGGACAGGTCCAGCTTGCCCTCGCTCTCCAGCACCCGCACCACGGCCATGGACATGGCCATCAAAGCGGGCTGGGCGTTCTCGGTCAGGGTCAGCTGGTCCTCCGGCCCCTCGAACATCAGGGCCGACAGCTTCTGCGACAGAGCGTCATCCACTTCCTGAAACACCTGACGGGCGGCGGAAAAGGCTTCGGCCAGCTCGCGGCCCATGCCGACGGCCTGGGATCCCTGGCCGGGAAAGACGAACGCACGGGTCATGGACAAACTCCCCTCGAGACGAATTGGTCGGCGAGAAGAAAGGCGAGACGCAGTGCCCTGTCAAGCGATCCGTGGAAAACACCGGAAAGAGGGCGCTGTCGCGGCCCGGTCGAGACCGAGGACGACAGCGTCCCGATCCCTAATCGGCCAGACAGGCCCTGAGGCGCGTGAACAGAGCGGGCTGCATTTTCTCGATGAAGCTCACGAACACGCCACCAAGGTTGTTGGCCTTGACCTGACCGCACCAGAAGTCAACGGTCGCCTCGTTGGACCCAACCGCGTGCAGGCCGAGAATCATCTTGCGAGAATTGCCGGCCCCGATGGACTTCAGACTGTCCTTGATCATATTGGGAATAAAGGTCTCGTAAGGCAGACCGCCAGGCCCACGAACACAACCTTGGGCCGGCCGGGAAGCCGAGCAGAACTCCGCCCCCCAGAACGCCATGGCCGCATAATATGTGGGAGCGGGCTGAACCTGCGCCAACCAGCTCTTATCTATATCGGTGAGATAAGTGATGACGCTGGTCTTGTTCTTGGCGGTCAAGGCCTGAATTGTGGCGTTGATCTTCGCCTGATCCATGGAGCATTCCTTGTCGATATCGACACCGCCCCACCGGCCGCCGCCGGCGTTGACCACGGCATCCACATCCCAGCCGTCCGAGTTGCAGCCGTCGCCGCCCAGAACATAGGTCACGACCTTGGCGGCCTGCGCCAAAGCGGCGGGCGGGCCATCATTGGCGTTGCGCAGTCCCGGACTCTTGCACGGGCCGTTGCGCAGGGACGAGATACAGGTGATGTAGCCCAAGTTAAGCAGATCCAGCTGCCCCGCCGAGGCCGGCAACGGCGTGGTCCAGCCGTCATCTCCGACCCAGCCGCCGAGAATGAATTTTCCGGTGGGGGTGGGGGTGGGGGTGGGGGTGGGGGTGGGATCGGGAGGAAGCGGAGCCTGACCGGTCGTACAGTCGCCGGTCGAGGGATTGACGTTAAAATCGATCGGGGCGTAATCGGTGCGGTAATCGGTCAGCCACTTGCAGGCCGTGCTTGCCCCCACCTGCACCCAGATCGCCTGCTTATTGCAATTGCCCAAGGCGCCGCTGGTCACATGGGCCGATTGCCCGGCAGCGATGCTACCGAAATCCACCGTTCCGCCGTTGCCGCAAACCAGGGTATAGGATCCCGATTGCGACACGCTGGTGATGCTGACGTCACCCGGATTCACCCCGACGCCGGCAATCCCTGCCGCCATGGCCTGGGTTGCCAGCATGGCCAGGCCGAATACCGACCCGACCGCCCGCAGACAACCAGTCTTAAGATACCATCGCTCAGTCATAATTACCTCCGATTTACTATATTTTATAACTAGCGATCATCGGTATTTATAAAAGCACTAACAACCCCTTTTGATTGTATACACCCCAACCCCCTCCTCATGGATTAGGGCCCACGTTCCTCCGCTTGCATTGGGGAGCTTTATGTGTATAGTGCGCCGCTTCCAACCCTTGCCGGCGTCCTGTATGGGGTGTCGGCTATGCCCGTTCGTCCATTGGGGATGACATGGGAAGAGAAAAGCCAAAAGGGGTTTTTCATGTCGTTGTACGAATGCGTGTTCATCGCGCGTCAGGATATCTCCGCCCCGCAGGTGGAAACCCTGACCGAAGAGCTTTCCAACATCATCATCCAGGGCGGCGGCACCGTCTCCAAGAAGGAATTCTGGGGCCTGCGCAACATCGCCTACCGGGTGAAGAAGAATCGCAAGGGCCACTACGTCCTTCTGAACATCGATGCCCCCTCCTCCGCCGTGAAGGAGATGGAGCGTCAGATGTCCATCAATGAAGACGTTCTCCGCACCCTGACCATCCGCGTCGAGGAGCTTGAGGAAGGCCCGTCGGCCATGATGCAGTCCAAGAACAGCCGTGACGAGCGTCCGCGCCGTGGCGAGGGCGACGATCGTCCCCGCCGTGACGACGACCGTCCGCGCCGTGATCGCGAACCCCGCCGTATGGAAGGAGGCGAATAATGACCGAGGTCAAGACCGAACGTCCCCGCCCCGCCGCTTCCGCCGGTGGCGCCACCCGTCGTCCGTTCTTCCGCCGCCGCAAGACCTGCCCGTTCTCGGGCGAGGGCGCGCCGAAGATCGATTACAAGGACATCAAGCTGCTGAGCCGGTTCATCTCCGAGCGTGGCAAGATCGTCCCTTCTCGCATCACCGCGGTGTCGGCGAAGAAGCAGCGTGAGCTGGCCCAGGCCATCAAGCGTTCCCGCTTCCTCGGCCTGCTTCCCTATGTGGTGAAGTGAGTTTGGGTTCGGCCGGGTCGCCGTGACCGGGTCGATTGGCGTTGTGCTGGCGGCGGGGCTGCTTTCTTCCCTGCTGTTCCTGTCGCTGGCAAAGGGCTTCGCCGCCGGAATGCTGCTGTCCTACCTCGCTCCCCTGCCATTGATGATGGTGGGGTTGCACAAAGGGGTCGGGTCGGTGGTGGTGGCGAGTTTAGCCGCGATGGCCGCCGTGGCGCTGGTGGCAGGTGGGTTCGCCTCCCTGCCCTTCGCGATTGTGGCCATGCTGCCGAGCCTGGTGGTGGTCCGACAGGCGTTGTTGTGGCGGAAATCCGCCGCAGACAACGTCGAATGGTATCCGCCGGGCCTGGTGCTGAGCTGGCTGACCGGAATGGGGGTGGTGCTGATCCTGATCGGCGTGGCCCTGATCCCGGGACGACCGGACGGCGTGGAGAATGGAGGGGTTCAGGCCTGGGTGGCCGATACGATCGGACGCACCCTGGAAATGCTGGCCCCGGACCTTGCAGTCGAGCAGCGGCACGCCGTGATCGGCTGGTGGGTTCCGTTCTTCCCGGCCATGGTCGCCGGCTCGTGGTTGGCGATGGCGGTGGTCAACGCCGTGACGGCCCAGAACATTCTGGTCCGCCTCGGCCGCAGCCTTCGGCCCACGCCCGCCTATCGGGAGCTGGAGCTTCCGCTGGGATTGGGTCTGGTGCTGACAGCCGCCCTGGCGACCGGGGCATTGGCCGAGGGCGACCTCGGCTATATAGCCCGCAGCGTGGCGGTGATAACGCTGATGCCGTTCGCCCTTCTGGGGCTGGCGGCGGTACACGGATGGGCCGCTGGCCGGCCTAATGCGAGGACCATCCTCGCGGTGATGTATGGAGTTCTGTTCCTGGCCTCGGCATGGGCGTTGATCCCGGTAGCCGGCCTTGGACTGATCAGGTTCGTGACGAGATTCCGCCGCGCCGAGCAAGCCGGCGGCGGCAAGGAGGAATAAGATGGAAGTCATCCTGCTCGAGAGGATCGAGAAGCTGGGCCAGATGGGCGACGTGGTCAACGTCAAGCCCGGATTCGCCCGCAATTTTCTGCTGCCCCAGAAGAAGGCGCTGCGCGCCTCCAAGGACAATCTGGCCTTCTTCGAGAAGCAGCGCGTCCAGCTCGAGGCCCTGAACCTCAAGCGTCGTGACGAGGCCCAGGCCGTGGCCGACAAGATGAGCGGCCTGTCCGTTCTGATGGTCCGTCAGGCGGGCGAGAGCGGCCAGCTCTATGGTTCGGTGTCGGGCAAGGACGTGGCCGACGCCATCAAGGCCGCCGGCTACACCGTCGAGCGCCGCATGGTCAACCTGGACCAGCCGATCAAGACCCTGGGCAGCTATGGCGTCCGCGTCTCGCTGCACCCGGAAGTGGCCGTGACCGTGACCTTCAACGTCGCCCGGTCCGCCGAGGAGGCCGAGCGTGCCGCCGCGGCCGCCGCCGCTGCCGCTGCCGTCGCCGAGGAAGAAGAAGCCCCGGCCGAGGAAGAGGTCGAAGCCGACGCCGCCGACGTGGTCGAAGAGACCACCGAGGCCTAAGGCTCTCAGTACCAGGACAGCGGCCGGAAGCGATTCCGGCCGCTGTTTTCGTTTGCGTGTTTCATCCCCGTTATCCTCGTTATCCACAGGTGGATAAGTCGGCGGCCCGGGCTGTGATCTGTTAGCATGCTCCGGTCATGACCTCCCTGCCGCCCAATATGACCAGCCCTCCCGCCGAGGGGATCGGCTTTCGCGTTCCTCCCCACAATTTTGAGGCGGAACAGGCGCTGTTGGGCGCCATCTTGCTGTCCAACCGCGCCTATGAGCGGGTCTCGGAATTCCTCAAGCCCGAACACTTCGCCGATCCGGTCCATGGGCGCATCTTCGCCACCTGCGGCAAGTTGATCGAACGCGGCCAGATGGCCAATCCGGTGACCCTGAAGACCTATTTCGAGGGCGACGGCGGACTGGCCGAGATCGGCGGCACCAATTATCTGGCGCAATTGGCCAATGCGGTGGTCTCGGTGATCAATGCCGAGGATTACGGCAAGCTGGTCTTCGACCTGCATCTCCGCCGCTCGCTGATCGGCATGGGCGAGGATCTGGTCAACGACGCCTTCGCGCCCGATCTCGAAGTCTCGGCCATGGACCAGATCGGCAAGGCCGAGGCCAAGCTTTACGATCTTGCCACCACCGGCCAGACCGAGGGCGGGTTCGAGGATTTCCGCACCGTCCTGATCGGCGCCATCGCCGGCGCCGAGGCCGCCCACAAGCGTCAGGGCAAGCTGTCGGGCGTGCCGACCGGCCTGATCGACATGGATACCAAGCTGGGCGGCCTGCACGAATCCGATCTGCTGATCCTGGCCGGACGCCCCTCCATGGGCAAGACCTCGCTGGCCACCAACATCGCCTTCAACGCCGCCTATGCCTACAAGGAAGAGATCGATACCCTGGGGCGCAAGAAATGCGTGGACGGCGCCGTCACCGCCTTCTTCTCCCTGGAAATGTCGTCGGAACAGCTGGCCACCCGTATCCTGGCCGAGCAGGCCGAGATCGCCAGCCACAAGATCCGCCAGGGCGAGATGTCCAACGACGAATTCGAGCGCCTGGTGGTGGCCGCCCAGAATCTCCACCGCCTGCCGCTGTTCATCGACGATACCCCGGCGCTCTCCATTTCGGCGGTGCGCACCCGCGCGCGGCGACTGCAGCGCCAGCACGGCTTGGGCCTGATCGTCATCGATTACCTGCAATTGCTGCGCGGTTCGTCGTCCAGTTCCGAAAACCGCGTCCAGGAAGTCTCGGAAATCACCCGTGGCCTCAAGGCCCTGGCCAAGGAATTGTCCGTTCCCGTCATCGCCCTGTCCCAGTTGTCGCGCGCCGTCGAGCAGCGCGAGGACAAGCGGCCGCAGCTCTCGGATCTGCGCGAATCCGGCTCCATCGAGCAGGACGCCGACGTGGTTATGTTCGTGTTCCGCGAGCAGTACTATCTGGAACGCGCCGAGCCCGGCCAGCGCCCCGAGGAATCCCAGGAAAAATTCAACGAGCGCCACGCCAAATGGCAGGAGCGCTGCGAGCAGGTGTGGAACACCGCCGAGGTGATCATCGCCAAGCAGCGTCACGGTCCGGTGGGTACGGTGCGGCTGTCCTTCCAGGGCGAATACACCAAGTTCGGCAATCTGGCGGCCTCCGACCATTACGAGGAGCCGGGATACTGACCCATCTCCGCCGGAGCCCAACAGCGGGCTTGTCATCGGAGCGGAACAGAGGGATGGTGCGGCTTGTCTTTTTTCGGGACCAGAGATGACCGACCTTTCCCATGCCACCGCCCTGCTCACCATCGATGTGGGGGCCATCGTCGCCAATTGGCGGCGTCTCTCCCTCCTGGTCGGCGCCGCTGAAACCGCCGCGGTGGTCAAGGCCGATTGCTACGGGCTGGGCATGGAACACGTTGCGCCCGCCCTGTTCGAAGCCGGGGCACGCTCCTTCTTCGTGGCCTGCGTCGATGAAGGCATCGCCCTGCGGCGGGCGGTGCCAGGCGCGGTCATCTTCGTCCTCAGCGGCCCCCTGGGCGGCGATGAAGGCGAATTCGCCGCTCACGGCCTGATCCCGGTACTGAACAGCCTGGCCCAGATCACCGGCTGGGCCGCCTTCGCCAAGAAGGGCAGCGGCGCGCCGGCGGCGGCGCTGCACATCGATACCGGCATGAACCGTCTGGGACTGGCCGAGGCCGAACTGGAGCGCCTTACCGCCAAACCCGAGGTGCTGGCCTCCATCCGCCCGATCACGGTGATGTCCCATCTCGCCTGTGCCGATGACAGCGACTCGCCCATGAACGCCAAGCAGCTGGTGACGCTGCGGCGCCTGTCGGCCGCCCTGCCCGCCATGCCGCAATCCATCGCGGCCTCCGCGGGGATCTTTTTGGGACGCGGGTTTCACCTGGGCATGGTCCGTCCGGGAGCCGCGCTGTACGGCCTCAATCCCATGCAGGGACGGCCCAATCCCATGACCCAAGTGGTTCGTTTGCAAGGAAAAATCGCCCAGGTCCGTGACGTTGACAGCCCTATGACCGTTGGCTATGGTGCCACCCACCGAGTGGAAGGACGGCGTCGATTGGCGACGGTCGTCGTCGGTTACGCCGACGGCTGGTTCCGGTCCCTCTCCAATCGCGGACATGGCATGATCGGGGGAGTGAAGGTGCCGGTGGTCGGACGGGTTTCCATGGATTTGACCACCTTCGACGTCACCGACGTCCCGGTCGAGCAGGCTCATCCCGGAGCCCTGATCGACCTGATCGGTCCCGGCCACACCGTCGATGACGTGGCCGCCGAAGCCGGGACCATCGGCTACGAGGTTCTGACCGCGCTGGGCCGCCGCTATCACCGCCGCTGGATCGGGACCGAGGCATGAGCAAGGCGCAGCCGAAGCGGAGCGGAGGAGCCAAGGGCGCACCGGCGCCCGCCCGGCGTCTGAGGGGCTTTTGAGATGAGTGAGTTCTTAGCGACCGTCGGGCGCGTTTTCCTTGGCTTCCTGGCCCATGTAGGGCGGCTGTCGGCGTTTACCGCCATGGCGGTGTCCCACGTCTTCCGCCCGCCCTTCTATCCCCGCCTGATCGGCCGCGAGCTGATCGAGATCGGCTATTTCTCGCTGCCGGTGGTGGGGCTGACCGCCGTGTTCACCGGCATGGTGCT
>JACQAD010000149.1 GCA_016195125.1 Magnetospirillum sp. | reverse complement strand
GTGACGCTCAACGACACCAGCAGCGAGGCCAGAATCGACACCACATAGGCGATGCCCAGCGGCGTGAACAGCCGCCCCTCGATCCCCGACAGGGCGAACAGCGGCAGGAACACCAGGACGACGATGATGGTGGCGTAGACGATGGAATTGCGCACCTCGGAGGATGCGTCCCCAATGACCATCGCCACCGGCCGTGGCTCCGGCAACAAAGCGTTTTCGCGCAGCCTCCGCAGGATGTTCTCCACATCCACCACCGCATCGTCCACCAGTTCGCCGATGGCCACCGCCAGACCGCCCAAGGTCATGGTGTTGATGGACAGCCCCAGCCAATGAAAGACCAGGGCGGTGGCCATCATGGACAGAGGAATGGCGGTCAGGCTGATGAAGGTGGTCCGCATGGTCATCAGGAAGGCGAACAGAACCACGGCCACCAGGATGGCGCCGTCGCGCAGCGCCTCCTCCACGTTATCCACGGCGCGGGCGATGAAATCGGCCTGCTTGAACAAGATGTGATCGGCGGTGACGTCGGCGGGCAGCGCCCGTTTCATCTCGGCCAGGGCCTTCTCCACTTCGCGGGTCAGCGTCACCGTATTGGCACCGGGCTGCTTTTGCACCGCCATGATCACCGCGGGCGAAGCGTTGATGGAGGCGTCGCCCCGCTTGATTCCCGGGCCAAAGCGGACATCGGCCACCTGATCGACGGTCACCGGGGCATTGTTGCGCCAGGCGACCACGGTATTGCGCAGATCATCGAGCTGAATGGTCTGGCCCAGATTGCGGATCAGGAATTCCGAGGCCCGCTGTTCCAGAAAGCCGCCGGTGGAATTCTTGGCGAAGCCGGCCAGGGCCTTTTCCAGATCGGCGAAGGACAGGCCCAGGGCCGACAGGCGCGAGGGCGACACCATCACCTGATATTGCTTGACCTCGCCGCCGATGGGAATGATCTGCGATACGCCGGGAATGGACAGCAGACGCGGCCGGATCAGCCAATCGGCAAGGCTGCGCACCTCCATGGCCGATGTCGCCCCCGTCTCGGAGCGCAGGCCGATCAGCATGATCTCGCCCATGATCGAGCTGACCGGACCCATCACCGGAACCATGGCGGCGGGAAGCTGCTCCTTGACCGTGGACAGCCGCTCGGCCACCAATTGCCGATTGCGGTAGATATCGGTTCCCCAATCGAACTCGACGAAGACGATGGACAGGCCGACGCCCGAGGTGGAGCGGACCCGGCTGACGCTGGGGGCGCCGTTCATGGCGGTCTCCACCGGCCGGGTGACCAGGGATTCCACCTCCTCGGGGGCAAGGCCGGACGCCTCGGTCATGATGGTTACGGTCGGACGGTTGAGGTCGGGAAAGACGTCCACCGGCAGACGGGCCATGGTCAGGGCGCCATAGACCGCCAGCACGAAGGCGAAGGCCAGGACGAACAGACGGTGGGTCAGGCTGAAGGCGATGATGCGGTCGAACATGGCCTTACCTCCCGCCGCGCAATTGTTCGATACCCTGGGTCACCACGCGGTCGCCGGCATGGACGCCCTCGGAAATCTCGGCCAGGGGGCCGACGACGCGATCTATCTTGATGGGACGGGACTCGAACACTTCCGGTGCCGTGCGGACGAACACCACCTGACGACCTCCCAGCTCGGTGATGGCGTCGCGCGGCACCGCTATGCGCAATCGGGTGGCGCCGGTGGCGAGAAACACATCCACCGGCATGCCGATACTGAGATCGGCCGTCCGGGCGGACTCGACCCGAAAGACGGCATGAATCCCCTGGTCCTGGGGATCGAGCTTGGGGCTGCTGCCCAACAGCACCAGGGAGAAGGTCTGTCCCGGCAGCAATTTGCTCGCCGCCAGGGCGCTGGAGACCTGCCGGGCCAGGGGAAGATCATGGATGACGGCCTCGATGCGCAGGCGCGCGGGGTCGACCACCTCGATCAGCGCCTGGGTCGGGCTGACGACCTCGCCGGGAACCACATGGACATCGGTGACCACCCCGTCCAGGGGAGCCACCAGAAACTCGCGGCCCAATTGGGTGCCGGCGATCTGCGCCCGCTCATGGCGCAATTGCTCGACCTGGATACGGGTGGTCTCCACCTGCTTGGCGGGGACCAGATCCTTCAAGGCAAGCTGGCGGGCCAGATCATGCTCGGCGATGGCCAATTGGCTTTCGATCCGCGACAGCGACGAGCGTTTGTCGCCGCGCTCCAGATTGGTCAGGGTCGGCTCCAGCACCGCCATCACCTGGCCCTTCCGCACCCGTTCGCCGGGGACCGGAATGGGAAAGGCGGGCTCCGCCACCACCCGCGCCTGCTGTGACGGCTGAATACGGGCATAGCCGGAGGGGTCGGGGATGACGCGGCCCACGACCCGCACGGCTTCGGCCGCTTCGCGCGGCTCGATCCGCTCGGTGCGGATGCCCAGCAGGAATTGAGTCGCCTTGGACATGACCACCGGCTCGCCCGGCTGGGTCTGCGGCGGGGCCGGGGCGGCGGAATGATCCTCGCCGCCATGCGCCCAGGCGGCCGGCCCGGCGGAAAGCATCAGGAGAATGGCCAGAGCCCCGCCCCGCCGCCAGCGCGACGCGATCAGCATGACCACCACCACGCCGATGCCGATGGCACCGCCGCCGACCCAATGGGTCCAGTGGGCGATGACCGGGGAGGAGAGCGAAGCCGGCGCGGCCGGCGGCAAGATTCCGCGCAGCAGCAGCAGGTCGTCGCGGCCGGCGGCGGCGATGATCAGGGTAACGTCGGCCCCCTCGGCGGGCACCATCCAATCCAGGGTATAGACCCCATCGGAACCGGCGGGACGCGCCTTACCCTGCCAACCGGGCGCTTCGACGTCGATGGCGGCGTCACTTACCGGAGCATTGGTGTCGGTATCGGCCAGGAAAAGCCGCGTACCGCCCTCGGTGGAGGGAACCAGGATCGCCTGGAACGCCTCCCCTTCGGCGCCAAAGCCGGGGGTCGCCGCCGCAATCGTGGGCGAATCATGGGAATGGCCGTCATGGGCAAGGCCGTCACCGGCCAACAGGATCAGAGCCACCGCGATGGCGGCTCCCGACAGAAAGCGGATACGCATGACAAGACTCCCGGAAGCAAAAGCATATGGACCCGCGCATGGGCGCGCGGGCTCACCCGTCGAGGACGGGCGGCCGAATGCTCAGGTTCTGGGCGGTTTCGGTGGAGGGATAATGGCGGCGAGGGGCAAGCCGGCCATCGAGCCCGGTATGCCGTAGCTCAGGCTCACCGGGGGCGCCGGCGGCACCAAAGTCGGCGACAGGATGGGAGAGCCGGAGGTCGAAACTCCGTGGCAGCATTGACGCTCGGCATCGCGTGACGGGCGATGGCCGTGCCGGGCGCAATCGGCGCCATGCTCTGCCGAAGCCGTCTGGGGCATGGCATGGGGCTGGTGGCGGACGGTCGTGGTGTGATTGGCAGTATGCTCATGCGCCATGGCGGGGCCGGCGAAGACCAGCATGATCGCCAGCGCCCCGATCCGCGTAACCCAAGTGAACGTCCTGAAAACCGTCATCGACTCACTACTCTGGCGCACAGCGACATATCCGCGAGCCTGCGACTTAATGTGCCGTCGGGTCAAGTCGAAAGCTTGGAAAGCAATAAAGCTCCAGTCCCCAAACCGCCTCCGCCGTTACTTGGGCTGTTCGGTCACCTTCTTGGCGTCGGTCTGGACTTTCTGCTCGGCCTCGGCCTGGGTCCGCGCCTTATCCTTGCGGGCATCGTTGACCGCCTGTTCGGCCGCCTTGCTGGCGGCATCACTGCTGGCGCGGGAGGCGGCACCGCTCATATCCGTGCCCTGCGCAGAACCGGGAAGACCTTGCGCGTCGGCAGCAAGAGGAACCATCGCGGCAATCACCAAGGCAGTTCCAATCAAGAACGACTTCATCATGGCATCTTCCTTCCCAGTTGGCCCGAGTGAACCATCAATTATGCACCTTGTATAGTCCTTGTGGCCATCCGGGGATTACGGCAAGGGCGTGATTGGATTGCATGCCGACCCAATCATCAACCCAACAGCAGACATGTCCGAACCCCTCGGCGGCGACGAGATGAGCCTGATCCTGGCCATTGGCCTTGGCCAGGAATGAGCGGGCGATGATCGCCGGCACGATTTCGTCTTTGCCTCCCACGAAATGAACCTGGGGAATGCCCGCCACCGCCGCGGCCACATTGGCGGGATCAAGCGACCCGGACAAGGGAGTCAGGCCGTGAACCCGGCTCCACAGGTCGAGGTCGAGATTGGCGGCGATCGTCACCAGGCCGGCGACGTCGGCGCGGCGCGCCGCCACGAGAACCGCGAGAGCGCCGCCGCTCGAATAGCCGACCAGAATGACCCGGCGGGCTCCGGTGCGCACTTTGATCTGGTCGATGGCGCCACTGGTGCTGTCCACGACGTCCGCCGCATAGCGGTGGCTCGTCCAATAGGCGGGCTGGCAGGCCGGTGCCTTGACGTACTGGCATGGGCGGGCCAAATACGCCACGGGACGCCCGCGATGAACCAGCGCCAGACGCAACGCCAGCGGGTCCGTCGGCGTCGGATCCCTGGAAATGGTATGAGGGCCGAGAAAGGCCAGTCCGTCACCCTCCAGGTAGATTGTCAGGATTTCTCCCCTGGATGACGGAGAAGAGGGCGCGATGGCCGAAGCCAGGGTGAAGGGCGGCGACGAAATCACGCCATAGCTCCAACCGGCCTGCTCCGTCAGATATTCGGCCTTGCGTTGAGTAGATACGAAGCTGTCGCCCGAGCAGGCGCAGACACAGGAAACCAAAGCCAGAGCGGTGAAATCACGGCACATCTTGCTGATCAAGGAAGTTAACGCCATCAATGCCGCAGCTCCTCGATAAAACGTGGAGTTAATGATCGCTCCACCAAATAGCCATAAAAATAAATGGTCTGAACGCAGTCAAGCCCTCCCAATTCATTTTCCATATATTCTGAACGAAGGTGCGGCGTCAGCGCTTTCGAAATTAGAACCGGGTTCCGGCAAACCAAATGCGCGTCCTCGTATTGATTTTTTAACTGTGTCCAGTTAGCTTCCGAATGGAATGCCCAAACCAATGACATAAGGGGGCCTAGGATGGGCTGGTTATATCGAGGAAGCTTGGTGGCGGCCGTGGCCGTTGTCGCACTGACGGCTATGCTTGCGGCACCGGGCGCTCAGGCCGGCCCGCCCTGTCCGCCTCCTCCCCCCGGCGCTCCGCCCCAGGGCGGCAATTGTAATGGCGCACCTCCCAATCTCGGCGGCGGCAATGGCCCGCCCCCCATCATGGGCCCCATCGTGGGCGGCATGCTTGGCGGGCGAGTGGCTCAGGCCGTCAGCGGCGCCATGGGTGGTGGCGGCCCCGGCGGTCCCGGCGGCGCTGTTGGTCCTGGCGGCCCCGGTGGTCCTGGTGGTCCTGGTGGTCCTGGTGGTCCTGGTGGTCCCGGCGGCGGCAGTGCCAAGCCTGATCAGAGCAGCTCGCTTGAAAGCGATTCCGGCGTGACCGGCATGGCGGCCGGCAGCGTGCCCGCCAATGTGGGAATCTGGGTCAATGCCGGCCAGACCTGGATCGATGGCGATCAGGTCAACAACGATTATTACGGCACGATCAAGACGGCCATGACCGGCATGGACGTCACCATCAACGGCAAATATGTGCTGGGCGTCTCCCTGGGCGTCGGGCGTGAAGCCACCAAGATCCGCTATTCCGGCATCGAACTGACCGGCCAGACCGGCACCATCGCCCCCTATGCCGCCTATATCATCAACGACATTTTCTACGTGGACGTGTCGGGCGGCCTCAGCCGTGTGCTGTATCACGAGCAATCGGTTTCGCAGAAGGGCGACTATACCGGCACCCGCTATTTCACCGGTGCCAATCTGAACGCCGCCAAGGCGCTCGGCAATTGGTCGCTCAGCACCAATATCGGCTATCTCTATTCGGCCGAGGCGGTGAACATGTACACCACCAATACCGGCTATGTGGTGAACCCCACCAAGTCCCGTACCGGACAGATTCGCAGCACCTCCAAGGCCGGGTACACCGAATTGACCTCTTGGGGATGGCTTTATCCGTTCGCCTCGGTGCGGCTTGAGTACGACGCCAACAAGACCGGCGCCACTCCCATCGACACCGCCGGAACCATGGCCGCCAACAGCCTGTTCGGCACCACCTTCGGGGCGGGTACCAGCGTCGGCATCGGGTCCAGCACCACCTTCACCGTCGAAGGAACCACCACGGAATTCCGCGAGCATTCCTCGGTCTACGGTTTGACCGGCACTCTTCGCTACAAATTCTGACCGGAAAGATTTCCCCTGGCCGGCGGCCGGCCGGGGGAAATGTCCATGGCGCCAAGAAAGGCGGCGAGGAGGAATGATGTCGGTCGATTTACACGATATCCTGAGCGGTCTGATCGCCAAGGACAGACTGCCGGCCCTGGCCATCAGCGCCAACGGCTTTGCCTTCGATCCGCGTTCGGGGCAGAGTTTCACGGTCAATCACACCGGAATCGCCGCGGTCGAGTTGCTGTTGTCCTCCCACTCCATCGAGGCGACGGTTGAAGAACTGGCTCGTGAATACGATGTCCCTCATGACGTGGTCCTGGGAGCTGTTGAAGTGTTCATCCGCCAGCTCGCCCGGTATCTGACATGATTGCCCTCGGCAAACCCCCGCCGGACTGGCGGCGCTGGACCATCGCCATTACCGGCGTCAACGCCAAGCCCGACAATCCCGGTCCCGGTCTGGCGGTGGCGCGCTGCCTGCGCGAATCCCTGGGCTTTACCGGCCGGCTGATCGGCTTGGGCTACGAAGTTCTCGACCCCGGCCTTTACCATTCGGGTATTTTCGACGCCGGCTACCTGATCCCCTACCCCTCGGGCGGTAGCGAAGGGCAGCTGGAACGGCTGATGGAGATTTCCCAGGCCGAGGGGATCGACGTGATGATCCCGTGCCTGGACGCCGAGCTCAGCACCTTCGCCCATAACGAGGCGGCGTTGACCGCCGCCGGGATCCGTATGCTGGCCCCCCGGCAAGAGCAATTGCGCGCCCGGTCCAAGGACAATCTGGGCGAGCTGTGCCGCAGGCTCGGCATCGAGACGCCGGAAACCCAGAAAGTATCCGACCCCGGCTTTTTCGATCGCTGCCGCGATGAAGGGTGGAGCTATCCGCTGGTGGTCAAGGGCATCTATTACGATGCCGTCATCGCCGATACTCCCGACGATGCCAAGGCCGCCTTCCACCGCATCGCCGCCCAATGGGGCTATCCGGTCCTGGTCCAGCAATTCGTCGGCGGCTACGAGATCAACCTGACGGCCCTTGGCGACGGCGCCGGACAGATGCTCGGCCCGGTGATGATGCGCAAGCGGGCCCTGACCGACAAGGGCAAGGCCTGGGCCGGCATCTCCATCGAGGATGCGCAGCTGGAAGAGATGGGCCGGGCCATCATGGCCGGTACCAATTGGCGCGGCCCCCTTGAAGTGGAGGCCCTGCGCGGTGATGACGGCAAGCTCTATCTGATCGAGGTCAATCCGCGCTTTCCCGCCTGGATCTACCTCAGTCACGGCGTCGGCTGCAACCTGCCCCAGGCCCTTCTGCGCCTGATTTCCGGCGACGCTCCCGCCAACCTGCCTCGGCCGCGTCCAGGAACCCTGTTCATCCGCTATGCCGAGGAGTTGATCGTCTCGCTGGAGCAATTCCAGGCCATAATGGTCGAAGGCGTGGTCACCGCCCCCCGCAACAAGAACCGCGTAGCCTGATCGGGAGAGGTTGATGTCCAAAGACCAAGCCGGCCGGCGTGGCTGGGAGCCACCCTACATCACTCCGCACCGTCACGATAATTCCAAGTTCGGCCGCCGCGCCGCCCGC
>JACQAD010000115.1 GCA_016195125.1 Magnetospirillum sp. | reverse complement strand
TTCGTCCCAACCAGTGGGTTCCGTCGCTTAGCGAAGCATACCCGCACCGCCAATGGTGGTGCGGGTATGCTACAGGACAGTTCACCAGAGCCTGCGGGCGGCGATCACTTTACCGTTCGCTTTCGTCTGCGATGGTGGCACCATGGATTGATGCACTGGCTATCATCACACAATCGTTCCGAGTTTCTGGCGTGTCCGCAGCTAATTCGCTTCGACTACGTCACCGGGCGCGAGGCTTTTGAGCCAACCTTTCTTATCAAGAGCAGCACCGTCCTTTTAAAATATATCGTGCTTGGCGCACCTATGCAGCTTGCCTTTGCCATATGCGATGGTCGCTTACTCTGTGCGCTAAAGGTATGCGACGACGGCGACAAGGGCGGCATTCTTTGGTCGGTTGTGGAGCGCACCGAAGAGCTGGACGGCATTCGCGGCTTGGCGCGCGGCGAACCTTTGGCAGTGTTTCTGTTCAACGAACTTGCCGTAAACGTTGCTCAGAACAATCTTCCTACGCTGGGTGCGTTGGGCCGTCTTTCTATGTGGGCTGATGGCGTAACACTGGGCCGGGTTGACCATGCGAGACTGAAGCCCACGGTGGAACCACTGATAGACCGACTTCATCAATCTGGCCTAAGTGACGATGAATGGTTGGTGTTGGAGATTGGCGGAAAGTCCAATTGGAACACTGTCCATAATCACTTCATCACGGCGGGCGCTTCGTCCAGCCTGATTGACCTATTCGACGGTGACGAAGGGAATCAGCAAGAGCAGCTTGGCGTTTGGCTTACCGACAACCTTCAGCCTTCGGGCGTCTATCACAGTCCACAAATTCCAAAGGGGAATGGAACGCGCGAATTGACCGACTTACTGTTGAGCCACGAGTTTGGCGGCCATACGGGCGCTTAAGTCCGGCGTCCCGGTGACAAATCCGAAGGGCGATACGCTGTTAGTCGAACGGGAAAAGCCTGCCCACGCTATCGTTCTCATCCCCGATTTGGAACTTGTCGAAGACCATGCCACCTACGGTATCGCGTTCATGCGTGATTTCATGGGCGCGACGGGCGGCTTTGCTCACTTGCTCGACATTTCAGAGTTGCTTCGCGTTGTGCAAGCCGCCGAAATGATTGCCGCGCGAGGTAAGACTACTACGCCAATGATGGCGTGCGACTATTACCTTATGCAACGGGCAGAAAAGGCGGCCGATGCTGGCACACTTTGCATCGAAGTGCTGTTGCGCTTCGCCGACGATGAAGCGGTGTCGGGCTGAAAGCGATGTATATTGCCGAAAAGACTTCGACTTCGCATTCGTCGCGGACATTCAATCGCGTTCGGCGAGTGAGCGTCTATGGTGCCCACCCGCCGCGACCGCGAACCTATCCATGTATTGCCCATATCGGCATTGATTTCACTGAGTTTTCAATGTCCGACGACGAATGGCCAACTCACTAACGAGGTGGCGGCCAATACTCAGTGTCTGTCCTGCGGCTTCACTCCGTCCAAAACCAGCCCGTCCGCTCCCGGCCCAAAACGGCCAAGCGCCTTTCTTGATCGGAGTCCGGGAGCGTTCGGGGAGTTCTGACGGCGGTGGGTTAGTTGGCCGGCCCCAGCGAGCGGGACAGGATGTCCTGGAGCTGGCGGCCGTTGACCGGCTTGTGCAGGATGGGGGTGCCTTCGGCCTCGGCCGCCTTGAGGCCTTCGCCGGTGACGGTGGTGTCGCCGGTGACGACGGCGCCGGGAATGTCACCGAAGGTGCGGCGCAGGGCGGTGATGGCGTCGGTGCCGGTCTGGCCGTCGCGCAGGCGGAAATCGGCCAGGATGAAGCCGGGGGTTTCGCCCTCTTCCTCGATCAGGGACAGGGCTTCGTCGGCGGATTGGGCGGCGATGACCCGATAGCCCCAGCTTTCGAACAGCATCTGATAGCCGGCCAGGACAATGGCCTCGTCCTCGATGACGAGGATCAGCGGCGCGGCCGAGGAAGCGATTCCTTCCGGCGACGAATTCTGACCTTGCAACGGTATCATATTGGGTTCCAGCCTCTCTCCACGGATTCATGATGATCGTTTGCTCTCGCTAAGGGAACCGCGCTGTAGTCATACCTTGCTATGCACAAGGCTGGGGCGGGGGCACAAGGCTGGGGCGGGGGCACAAGGCTGGGCCGGAAGGGCGGGTCAAGGGTTGCGCTGGTGGGGCGAATTGTCCTTTACTTCGTTCCTCAGCTGAAACGGGGCGGCCCGAGGCCCTGAAAGAAAGACCATCCGATGACCGATACCATCATCCTGCCGGCGGCCGGCGCCATGACCGAAGCCGATATCGACCCCACCCTGGACCTGATCGCCGAGATCGGCCGCCTGCGCAAGGAGCGCAACGCCGTCATCCTGGCCCATTACTATCAGGAGGGCGAGATTCAGGATCTGGCCGATTTCGTCGGCGATTCCCTGGACCTGTCGCGCAAGGCGGCGGCCACCGATGCCGACATGATCGTGTTCTGCGGCGTACGCTTCATGGGCGAGGTCGCCAAGATCCTGTCGCCCTCCAAGCTGGTGGTGATTCCCGATGCCGAGGCCGGCTGCTCGCTGGAGGAATCCTGCCGGCCCGAGCCCTTCCGCGCCTTCCGCGAAAAGCACCCCGACCATATCGCGGTGACCTATATCAACTGCTCGGCCGAGGTGAAGGCCCTGTCCGACGTGATCGTGACCTCGTCCAATGCCGAGGCCATCATCCGCCAGTTGCCCGCCGACAAGCCGATCCTGTTCGCCCCAGACCGCCATCTCGGCGCCTATATGCAAAAGAAGACCGGGCGCGAGATGACCCTGTGGCCGGGCAGCTGCATCATCCACGAGCAATTTTCGGAAAAGGAGCTGGTCAAGCTCAAGGTGCGCCATCCCCAGGCCCTGGTCGCCGCCCATCCCGAATGCCCGGACAGCATCCTCAACCACGCCGACCATGTGGGCTCGACCCGCGCCATCCTGGATTTCGTGCTGGGCAGCCCGGCCAAGGAATTCATCATCGCCACCGAGCAGCACATCATTCACCAGATGAGCAAGGCGGCGCCCGATAAGACCTTCATCCCGGCGCCCGGCGCCGATGGCGGCTGTTCGTGCTCGAACTGTCCGTTCATGGCCAGGAACACCCTGGAGAAGATCTATCTCTGCCTCAAGAACGACGCCCCCGCCATCACCGTGCCCGAGGCGCTGCGCCTGGAGGCCTTGAAGCCGCTGGAGCGCATGCTGGAGATGAGCAGATCGGTCCCCATGTCGGGTGACAAGGCGTCGGGTGACAATAAGGCGGGGGGGGACAAGGTCGATGCGGCCTGAGGTTGATTGGGACGATGCCCGCCGGGTGATTCTGGCGGCGCTGGCCGAGGATACCGGCGCCGACAAGGGCGGCGAAGGGGCCGACATCACCTCGGACTCGGTGATTCCCGCCGATCTGCGCTTCAAGGGAGTCATGGCGGCGCGCCATTTCATGGTGGTCGCCGGCATGCCGGTGGCCCAGGAGGTGTTCCGGCTGGTGGTGCCCGAAGCCCGCTTCACCGCCCAGGTGGCCGACGGCGACAAGGTGGCGGCGGGCACCGTGCTGGCCGAGATGGATGGCCCGGCCCGGGGCCTGCTCACCGCCGAGCGCACGGCGCTCAACCTGCTGCAATTGCTCTCGGGCATCGCCACCCTGACCCGCTCCTATGTGGAGCGGATCGAGGGCACCGGCGCCACCTTGCTGGACACCCGCAAGACCATTCCCGGCCTGCGCCGCCTGTCCAAATACGCCACGCGGTGCGGCGGCGCCCGGAACCACCGCATGGGGCTTTACGACGGCGTTCTCATCAAGGACAACCACATCGCCGTCTGCGGCGGGGTGGGCGAGGCGGTGCGCCGGGCCAAGGCCCAGGGCCGCCCCAATATCGAGGCCGAGTGCGACACCCTGGAGCAGGTGGCCGAGGCGGTGGCGGCGGGGGCCGACATCGTCCTGCTGGACAATATGGGGCCGGACATCCTGCGCCGCGCCGTGGCGATCGTCGCCGGCCGCGCCAAGACCGAGGCTTCGGGCGGCGTGACCCTGGAGACCATTCGCGCCATCGCCGAGACCGGAATCGATTTCGTGTCGGTGGGACGCATCACTCAATCGGCCCCGGCGGTCGATATCGGCCTGGACTGGAGTTGAGATGACGCGGGCAGCCAATCCCTACGATCTTCTGGTCATCGGCTCGGGGGCCGCCGGGCTGTCGGTGGCCTTGGGGGTCTTGAAGCGCAATCCCGAGGCGCGGGTGGCGGTCTTGTCCAAGAACGTGCTGTCCGAGGGCAGCACCATGTATGCCCAAGGCGGCATCGCCGCTGTGCTCGACGCCACCGATTCCACCGAATCCCATATCCTCGACACCCTGTCGGCGGGGGCCGGCATCTGCGTGCCTCAGGCGGTGCGCTTCGTGGTCGAGCATGCCAAGGAAGCCATCGAGCGCCTGATGGATTTGGGCGTCATCTTCGACCGCGAGGGCGACGACCTGCATCTGACGCGTGAGGGTGGGCATTCCTACCGCCGTATCGTCCATTCCGCCGACGCCACCGGCCGGGCGGTGCAGACCAGCCTGGAAGCCCGCATCCGTGAAAGCGGCGCCGAGTTGTTCGAGTACCACAACGCCGTCGATCTGATCCGCGAGAAGCTGCCCCATGGCCGCCTGGGCCGCTGTGTCGGCGCCTATGCCCTGGATCGCCGCGATGGTCACGTCCATCGCTTTGCCGCCCGCAGCGTGGTGCTGGCCACCGGAGGCGCCTCACGCGTCTATCTCTATTCCTCCAATCCCGACGGCTCCACCGGCGACGGCATCGCCATGGCCTGGCGCGCCGGCGCCCGCGTCGCCAATATGGAATTCTCCCAGTTCCATCCCACCTGCCTCTATCATCCCAAGGCCAAGTCCTTCCTGGTGACCGAGGCGGTGCGGGGTGAGGGCGGGTTGCTGCTACGTCCCGACGGCACCCGCTTCATGGATGAGTATGATCCCAGGGGCGAACTGGCGCCGCGCGATATCGTGGCGCGCGCCATCGACGACGTCATGAAGCGGCTGGGCTGCGAGTGCGTCTATCTCGACATCAGCCACAAGCCGGCCGAATTCATCACCCACCACTTTCCCACGGTCCATGCCGAGGCCCTGAAATTCGGCATCGATATGACCAAGGAGCCGTTGCCGGTGGTGCCGGCCGCCCATTACACCTGCGGCGGCGTGCTGACCGATCTGGCCGGGCGCACCGACGTGGAGAATCTCTACGCGGTGGGCGAGGTGGCCTTTACCGGCCTGCATGGCGCCAACCGCATGGCGTCCAACTCGCTGCTGGAATGCCTGGTGCTGGGCAGTGCCGCCGCCGACGACATCACCGCCAAGATCGGCGAGCCCGTCTCGACGTTTGCCATCGCGCCCTGGGACGAGACCTGGGTCACGGATTCCGACGAAGAGGTGGTGGTGGCCCATAATTGGGACGAGCTTCGGCGCTTCATGTGGGATTACGTGGGCATCGTCCGCTCCACCAAGCGTCTGGAGCGGGCGCGGCACCGGGTCAAGCTGCTTCGCGACGAGATCGACGAGTATTACGGCAGCTTCCGCGTCACCAGCGATCTCCTGGAATTGCGCAACCTGTCCATGGTCGCCGACCTCATCATCCGCTCGGCCCTGGCCCGGCGCGAAAGCCGCGGCCTGCACTTCACCATCGACTTCCCCTCGCCCGATACGGTGGCGCCGCCCCAGAACACCATCTTGGTGCCCAAGAATTTCTCCGCCCGCCGAGCCAGCTGCGTCGAGGCCCCGCCATGAACAACTCCAGCCGCCGAATCGTCTTTCCCGTCGGGTCCACCATCTTCGCCGAGGGCGAATCGGGCACCACCGCCTATGTGGTGGAATCGGGACGGGTTTCGGTGTTCAAGACCGTCAAGGGCAAGCGGGTGGATATCGGTGATATCACCCAGGGCGGCATCTTCGGCGAGATGGCCCTGATCGACGACCATCCCCGCATGGCCTCGGCGGTGGCGGAGGAGGAAACCACCTGCGTCCTCATCGGCAAGGAGCGTCTGGCCGAGCAATTGGAGAAGGCCCCCAAGGGGGTCCGCGTCATCGTCAACGCCCTGCTGGGCAACATCCGGGCCATGGGCGCCGAATTAGCCGAAGCCACCGTCATCCTGGCCCAGGACGAGCAATGATCATGACCCATCCCCGCCTTCTGTCCGCCCTGCTGGTTCTGGCCCTTCTCCTCGCCTCGCCGCTGCAGGCCGGCGAGAAGAAGGAGAAGGAAAAGCCGGCGCAGCTGCCGGTGCCCGCCAAGGGGCAGCGTTATGCCCGCCTGCCCACCATCGCGCTGGAACTGTGGGACAAGTACGGCAATTTCCATCTGTCCTCGGTGGATCTGCTGATGCTCGTTCCAGAAGAGGTCAAGTGCCCGGAAAAAAACCTGTCGGACAAGATGCGCAAGGTGCTGAACGGGATTCCCTATGAGGAATACATGAGCGGCAACCCGGCCCCCATGATCAAATCATCCATGCTGGACCTGGCCCGCAAGGAGCCGGGCTGCGACCAGATCCGGGAAATCCTCATTTCCAAGATGCTGTTCCGTTAAGGTTTTGGTGGCAAGGGCGGGGCTATCCTGAACCCCCTCCCGGCGTCACAGGTGCCTTGATGAGTGATCCGCACTATTTCCATGCTCCGCTGTTTCCCAGCCGGACGGCGGTGCTGGACGTGGGCCTGAAATGCACCCATTCCTGCCGGTTCTGCTATTACAGCTTCCTTGACGGCAGTGACGACCAGTTCCACGGCATGCGCCACGCCAATTTCCGTACCGGCGAGGTGCTGAAGCAGGTGCTGCGGCAATTGGCCGCCAGCGGCTTCCTGGCCTTCGACATTACCGGCGGCGAACCCACCTTGCATCCCGACCTGATCGAGTTGGTCCGTCTGGCCCATGCCGAGCTGGGGCTCTCGTCGCGGCTGATCACCCTGGGGCAATTCCTGCTGAAGAAGCACAAGCACGGCCATCATCCGCGCCTGATCGACGATCTGCTGGAAGCCGGGCTGACCAACGTCCTGTTCTCGTTCCACGCCGCCGACGAAGCCCTGTTCAAGCATCTGACCGGCGGGTCGCGGGCCACCCAGAAGGCGGCCATGACCGTGCTGGACGAGGCCGGGATCGACTATTGCTCCAACACCACCGTGGTCGAGGATAATTACCGCACCCTGCCCGACATCGCCCGCGAGGTGGTGCGCCACAACATCTACCAGCACAATTTCATCTGCATGAACACCTACCATTATTGGGGCGCCACCGGCCGTGCCCTGGGAGTGCAGGCGCGCTATGCCGATATCGCTCCCTATCTGCGGGAGGCGGTGGATATCCTTGAAGATCACGGTGTGGCCGTGAACGTGCGCTATGCGCCGCTCTGCACCGTGGCGGGCCTGGAAAAGAACGTGGTCGGGGTGGTCGGCGTGCGCTACGACCCCTATGAATGGATGAATGCCGCCGAGCATACCAACGAAACGCCTCAGTTCGACGGCCTGCGTATTCCCCTGGTGGCGGGGCGGCCCGACCCCGCCTATACCTTGGCCGAGGCCTCGGGCGAGCTGGACGGCATCGTCATGGCGGCGGTGCGCGGCCATCCCGAGCACCGGGACGTGCTGACCAAGTTCTTTCCCGGCGGCTGCGAGCATTGCAAGGCCATGAATGTCTGTGACGGCTTCGCGCTGACCTATCTCAAGGAGCACGGCGGCGACGAGGCGTTGCGCTACATGGGCACCCAGGACAGCCGCGGTGACTTGCTGGACCGCGACCGGCGGGCCTACGGCGCCGCCTTCTTCGTCAAGCGCGACCAGAAGGCGGCCATGCGCCGGGTGGTGGGCAACGCCCTCAAGCCCAAGCCGGTGGCCGCCGATGCCAAGGTCTCGGTCATCGTCACCTGCTACAATTACGGCCGCTATCTGCGCCACTCCCTGGACTCGGCCCTGGCCCAGACCTGGCACAATCTGGAAGTCATCCTGGTCGATGACGGCAGCACCGACGACACGCCGGCCATCGCCGCCGAATACGCCGCCCGTTATCCCGACCGGCTGAAAGTGGTCACCCAGGCCAATTCCGGCCAGCCGGCCATCTCGCGCAATAACGGTATCCTGGCCTCGACGGGGGCGCTGATCGTCTGTCTGGACGCCGACGATGCCTTTGCCCCCACCTATGTGGAAGAGGCCTTGCGCTGGCTACGGCGCCACCCCGACTGCTCCATCGTCTATCCCAACACCTTGATGTTCGGCGACCGCAACGAGCTGCCCTTCAGCCCCGATTATGATTTCGGCAAGCTGATCATGGCCAATTTCATCCCCTATTGCGCCCTCTACAAGCGCGAGGTCTGGGAGGATCTGGGCGGCTATCGCACCAATGTGCGCGGCTGCGAGGATTGGGATTTCTGGATTCATGCCGGCGGTTACGGCCATTTCGGCACGTTGCTGCCCCGGGTGCTGTTCAACTACCGTATCCATGGGGCGGGATTGCTGGCCACCGACGTGGTCAAGAACCATTCCGCCCGCTTCCGCCAGATCGTGCTCAACAATGCCGACCTCTATCCGCCGCCCATGGTGGCCCAGGCCCGTGCCGGGGCCGAGGTCACGCCGGTGGTGGCATAGGGGCGGGCGGCGCCGGCTTGGGGTCGGGAATAGTGAAGCAGAAGGTGCTGCCCTCGCCGGGGATGGAATCGACCCAGATGCGCCCGCGGTAGCGGCTGACCACCCGCTTGCACACTGCCAGGCCGATGCCGGTCCCCGAGACTTCGGTGCGGGCGTGGAGGCGCTGGAAAATCTGGAACACCCGCTCGAAATACTGGGGATCGATGCCGATGCCGTTATCGGCGAGGTGGAATTCCCAGGAATTGGCCTTGCGCGCCGCCGAAAGGGTGATGACCGGCGGGCGTTCGGGCGAGCGATACTTGATGGCGTTGCCGATCAGGTTCTGGAACAGGCGGACGAATTCCAGCGAGTCCACGCAAATTTCGGGCAGGGTCTCGGGCAAGGTGATGGTGGCGCCGTTCTCCTGGATGGTCAGGGCCAGATTGGCCAGGGCGGTCTCCAGGGGCAGCCGCAGGGATATGGCCTTTTCCGGCAGGGCGTTGCGGCCGATACGGGAATATTCCAGCAGGTCCAGGATCAGCCGGTCCATGCGCTGGGCGCCGTCCTTGGCGTAGTTGATGTATTCGCGGGCCTCTTCCCTGATCTCGGAGCCGAAGCGACGTTCCAGCAGGCCCAGGAAGCTGGTGACCATGCGCAGCGGCTCGCGCAGGTCGTGGCTGGCCACATAGGCGAATTGCTCGAGATCGGCGTTGGAGCGCTCGAGATCGGCGGTCTTGCCGGCCAGTTCCGCCTGCACGTGATGGCGCTCGGTGACGTCCACCGCCATGCTGATGACCAGCCGGCGTCCGTCGGGCAGCGGCTCGATGGGGGCCGAGCGGAAATCCCACACCCGGACCTCGCCGGTGGCGGTGGCGATGTCGTGCTCACCCTCGGCCCTGGGACCGTCCATGCCGTAAAGGGATTTGATGCGCTCGGCGATCTCGGCCCCCTTGGCGCCATAGGCCCTGGAGGTCCATTGGGCGACGGTGGGGATGTCGGACAGGCCGTATCCGGTCAGTTCGGTCCAAACCCGGCTGAGCAGGACCACCGTGCCGTCCTCGGCGTGGATCATGATGGGAATGGGGGCCTCGGACACGGCGTGGCGCAGCCTGGCCTCGCTTTCGCGCAGCACCTGGGTTATGGCGGTGGTGCGGGCCAATTCCTGCTCCAGGGCCTGGCGGCTGAGATAGAGATCGAGGAACACCCGGATCTTGGAGCGCAAGATGAAGTCGTCGATGGGCTTTTGAATGTATTCCACCGCCCCCACGTCATAGCCCTTGCGACGGTGGATTTCGTCGGAATAGGCGGCGGTGACGAAGATCAGCGGCACCTGGGCGGTCCGCGGCTCGCCCCGCATCAGCTCGGCCAGCTCATAGCCGTCCATGCCCGGCATGTTGACGTCCAGCAGAACCACGGCGAAATCATGTTCCAGACAGGCGATCAGGGCGTCGTTGCCGCTGGTGGCCTCGATCACCTCCACGTCCAGCTTGGCCAGGATGCGGCGCAGCGCCAGCAGATTGGCGGGTGTGTCGTCGACGGTGAGAATCTTCGGCCGGGGCAGGGTCATGGGCGGCAATCCTGGGCAGGCGCGGAGGAAAAGCAGAGCGAGGTGATCAGGAAGGCGATCCAATCCAGGGGCGCCACCCAATCGGCGGCACCGGTGGCGATGGCGGCCTCGGGCATGGCGGTGGCGGTGGCGGTGGCCGGGTCTTGGACGAGGCACAGGCCGCCGGCGGCCTTGACCTCCTTCATGCCGGCGGCGCCGTCGTCATTGGCGCCGGTCAGCTGGACCGCCAGCAGGCCCTCGCCCCAGACATTGGCCGCCGATTCGAACAGAAGGTCGATGGCGGGCCGGGCATTGTTGACGCGAGGATCGGCGGACAGGGCGAAGGTCTTGTCCTCCTCCATCAGCAGATGATAGTCGGCGGGCGCCACATAGATATGGCCCGGCCTGGCGGTACCGCGCTCGGGCGCTTCCATGACCGGCAGGCGGCAATCGCGGCGCAGTACGGAACTGAACAGATCGGTGGGCGAAGGCCCGGTATGGCAGACCACGATCACCGGCACCGGCAGATCCGCGGGCAGGCGCGGCAGGATATGGTGAAGGGCGGCGATGCCGCCGGCCGAACAGCCGATGACCACCGCCTGAACGACCGGGCGCGGGCTCACGACGCCTCTCCGCTCTTCTTGAACAGGCGCAATTCGCGGTCCAGGGGAGTGAAGTGATGGGCGGCGGCCGAGCCGCCCAGATTCTCGCGCGAGCCCAGGCATAGGAAGCCGCCCCGCGACAGGCTGGCTTCGAACAGGCCCAGCACGTGGTCTTGCAGGCTCTTGTCGAAATAGATCAGGACGTTGCGGCATATGACCATGTTGACTTCGCAAAAGACGCCGTCCGAGACCAGATTGTGGTGGGCGAAGGAGATGTGATCCTTGAGGCTGGCGCTGAGTTTGGCGAAGCCGTAGCCCAGGCTGAAATATTGGGCCAGGGTCCGGGTGCCGCCGGCCTTGCGGTAAGCGTCCTCATACTTGGCGATCTGGTCGGCGGGCAGGATGCCTTCCTCGGCCTTGGCCATGGCGGCGTCATTGATGTCGGTGGCGTAGATCTGCACCTTGTGCAGCAATCCGGCCTCTTCGAGCATGATGGCCAGGGAATAGGCCTCCTCACCGGTGGCCGAGCCCGCCTGCCAGATATTGAGGCGGGGATAGGTGGCCAGAACCGGCAGGATGTGCTCGCGGATGGCTTTGAAGACCAGGGGGTCGCGGAACATCTCGGTGACCGGCACCGACAGGGTGGACAGCACCGTGGGCAGGATCGCCTCGTCATGGAGAAGGCGCGGCAGCAGGTCGGAGATGGTGGGGCAGCCCAAGGTCACCGCCAGGGCGGCCACCCGGCGACGCAGCGAGGCCTTGGCGTAATCGCTGAAATCATAGCCGTGGCGCCGGGCCAGGGCCTCGACCACCAGATCCACTTCGATCGCCCGGGTGCGCTCATGCTTGCTCGGCATGTTTCCCCCGGTCCAGCAGGCGCTGCATGGCGGATTGCAGCCGGTCGATCTCCACCGGCTTGGGCAGATAATCGTTGGCGCCGGCCCGGATGCACTTGTCGCGGTCACCCGCCATGGCCTTGGCGGTCAGGGCGATGATGGGCAGATCGGCGAAGCGCTCCTGCTTGCGGATCTCGGCCATGGTCTGATAGCCGTCCATGCCCGGCATCATGATGTCCATGAGGACCAGATCGATGGTCTCCTGGCCGGCCAGCTGACTCAGCGCCTTGGCGCCATCCTGGGCGATCAGCACCTTGAGCCCCTTGCCGCGCAGCACCTTGGACAAAGCGAAGGCATTGCGCATGTCGTCGTCCACCAGCAGGATCGTATGGCCTGACAGGCTTCCCGCCTTGGCGGCGGCAGCGGCGGCGGGCCTGGGTTTGACGCTTGCCCGGTTCTCGACGCTGTGCAGGAACAGACTGACTTCGTCCCGCAGCCGCTCGGGCGAGCGCGTGCCCTTGATGACGATGCTGTCGGTGAATTCACGGATGCCGAGGGTCTGGTCCCTGGACAATTCCCCATCCGAAAAAACGATCACCGGCGGCAGGCCCTGGGGCAATTGGCCGGCTTTCTCCAGCAGGTCGTTGCCGGTCATGTCAGGCAGGTCCAGGTCGAGGATCAGGCAGTCGATGCGGCTTGACGTCAACTGGAGCAACGCTTCGGCTCCGCTGGCGCAAGGGGTGATCTCCACGTCAAGTCCGGCCAGGGTCTCGGCCACCGCCGCCCGCCCGGCGGCATCGCCGTCGACCACCAGCAAATGTTTGCGCAAGACCCCCGGTTCGGCCCTGAGCAGGGTCTCGAAGGCGGAGTTGATCTGTTCGCGGCTGACCGGCTTGGTCAGATAGCCGACCGTGCCGAGGCTGGCGGCCTTGCGCCGCTCGTCATCGGCGGAGATGACGTGAATGGGAATGGAGCTGGTCTCGGGCGACTGGCTCAGGCGCTCGATCACCTCCCAGCCATTCATGCCGGGCAGGCCGATATCGATGACGATGCCGCTGGGCCGATGCAGGCGGGCCATTTCAAGTCCGGCCAGCCCGTCATTGGCGGTGATGGTGGCGTATCCCTTCTGCCGGGCCAGATCGCAGACGATGCGCTGGAAGGTGGAATCGTCCTCGACCACCAGCAGTACCTTGCCGTCGGCCCGGTGGCCGTCATCGCGGACAGGCCGTTCGGCCAGATTCGCCGCGGCCACCGGATCGGCGGGCGGGGCGGGACGCGGCGGGGGCGGGGTGGTCAGGGCGGCGCCGCTCTCCAGGGGCAGCAGCAGGGTGAACAGGGTTCCCCGCGGCTGATTGGCGGCGACGACGATGTCGCCTCCCATCAGCCGGGCCAGACGTCGCGATATGGTCAGGCCCAGACCGGTGCCGCCGAACTGGCGCGAGGTGCCGCTGTCGACCTGCTCAAAGGCCTGGAACACCCGATGCTGATCCTGAGGCGCGATGCCGATGCCGGTATCGGCCACGGACAAGGCCACAAGACGGCTGGACTCGGTGCCGGCCAATTCCCCCGGTAATGGCATGGAGGGAGGGCCAAGGCGGATGGTGACGCCGCCCTCGGCGGTGAATTTGAGGGCATTGCTGACAAGATTGTTGGCGATCTGCTCGATCTTGCCGCGATCGGCCGTCAGGGCGGCGGGAAGATCGCCCTCGACCGTGACCGCGAAGGCCAGGCCCTTGTCGGCGGCCACGGGGGCGAAGCGGCGGCGGATGCCGTCGGCCAGTTCTTCGGGGCTGAAGGTGCTGGCATTCAGGGTCATCTTGCCGGCCTCGACCTTGGACAGATCGAGGACGTCGTTGATCAGCGACAGCAGATGGGTGCCGCTCTCGTGGACGACGCGGGCGGATTCCACCTGGTCGGCGGTGAGGTTGCCCTCATCATTATCGGCCAGATTACGGGCCAGGATCAGCACGCTGTTGAGCGGCGTCCGCAATTCGTGGCTCATATTGGCCAGGAACTCGGACTTGTAGCGATTGGCCAATTCCAATTCCACGGCGCGGCGGTCGGTCTCGGCCCGCGCGGCTTCCAGGGCGGCGCCGCGTTCCTCCAGGGACTCGCCCTTCAGGCGCAATTCCTCGTTGGCGGCCTGCAGCGCCTCCTGCTGGACCTTCAACTCCTCTTCCGAGACCCGCAATTCCTCGTTGGCGCTTTGCAAGGCCTCGCTCTGGGAGCGCAATTCCTCCTCCGAGCTGCGCAGTTCCTCGGCCTGGGTCTGGGTTTCCTCCAGCAATTCCTGGGTCTTCAGATTGCGCTCGAGAATTTCCAGGTTCAGGGCCAGAACGGGCTGGGCCGCTTCGATCAGGGCGCGGCGGTCGTCGTCGAAGGCGGCAAAGCCGGCGAATTCCAGCACGGCCAGAACCGTGCCGCGATTGATCACCGGCACGATCAGCACCGTGGCCGGATCGGCCCCGCCGGTGGCCGACGCGATGCGCAGATAGCCTTCGGGCAGGTTGTCGAGGCAGAGGATCCTGCCCTGCCGCACCGCCTCGCCGGCCAGCCCCTCTCCGGCATCGAAGACGGTCTCGTCCTCTCCGGCGGAGGCCAGACCCCAGGATGCCAGGCGCCGATAGCCCAGCCCCCCGGCCTGATGGAGATGGAAGACACCGACGGCGGCCCCCATGAGCGGCACCAGGATATCCAGGGCGGCCGAGGCGAACTCGGCCGTCGACATTGCCCCCTGCAGCGCGGGAGACAGGCGGGTAAGGCCATCCTTGACCCAACGCTGGCTTTCCAGGCGGAGGGCCGATTCCTTGAAGACGGTCAGGGCGGCGGCCATCTTGGCCACTTCACTGACCCGCGAGCGATCTGGAATCTCGACATTCAAATCGCCGTCGGATAATTGGCCCATGCAATGGCGCAACTGATCCAACGGCACCACGATGGACCGCGTGATCAGTCGGGACAGGAGCAGGCCCAACAGGATCAGGGCGATCATGGTCATGACGATATGGCGGGTGGCGGCGTCCCGCCGCGCCTCGATCTGACCGCTGAATTCCGCCGCCTTGGCGCGGGCGAAGGCGTAGATGGTGGCGATGTCGTCGCGCAGCGCCACGATCTGGGGGTTGCCATTGGCGCGCGAATTCTCGGCGGCGGCGTCGAAGCGGCCGTCCTGACACAGGCGGATATTCTGGTCGCGGACCACCTTCCACTCGGCCAATTCCCGGATCAGGCGCAGCACATCCTCGGACTTGCCGAGATATTGGCTGCGGACGATCTCCATGGCGGCCTCCATGTCGGCCTCCTTGGCCGCGACCTGCCGGGACAGGCGGACCACGTCGGCGGGGCTGCGATTATGGATCATCATCAGCATGTCGGCCCGCATGGCGTTGATCTGCGATTCCACCTGCAGCAGGGCGTTGGTGACCATGAAGGGGTGGGAGTAGAGGTCGGTGGCCATTTCGGCCATGCTCAGCATGGTGCGGACGGCAAGGACACTCATGATGACCGTCAGCAGCAAAACGGCGCCAAAGCCCGCACTCAGGCGGGTCACGATACGAATGCGCGTGAGAAACACTGAACCCCACTCCCCAGAGGCGTCGGGCGCGTCGTCAGAGC
>JACQAD010000128.1 GCA_016195125.1 Magnetospirillum sp. | reverse complement strand
GCCCCTGGTCAAGGTGCTGGACGGCATCGTCATGGACGGCCTGTATTGCGGCCCCTTCAGCTTCGACAAGCCCCTGGGCGAGGTGATCAAGGCCCGCAAGGATCTGGATCTGGAACTGGCCGCCGAGCGTCGGCGCGGCATTCATCGTCCGCCGGTGGCGGTGGAGCTTGGCCCGTTCAGCAACGATGCCGCCGAGGAATTGCGCAAGTACAACGAGCTGAGATTGCTGCAGGCCAGGGCCGAGACCCAGCGCCGCGAAATCTACGCCCTGGACGTCATGCGCGCCGAGGGCCGCAATGTAATGACCGTGGAGATGTGCGACAAGCAGGCAGAGATGGAGGCCGCCTACCGTTCCGCCCTGCGCGACAAGGTCACGCCGTTCGCCAAGGTGGGCAACGGCCCCCTGGACGAGGCGCCCCGCGCCCATCCCGCCTTCGAGAACGCCATCGAGGTTCTGAGCGTCGCCAATGCGCGCAACTGGCTGCCGATCCTGCGCTCGGACCGCTTCGGCACCAAGGGCAAGTTCATCGAGGCCATCGCCAACACCAATTACGACGTGGTGGTGGTGGACGTGGCCCATCGCAGCGCCGATCTGCTGGTCAAGGCCGATGTTCAGCGGCTGAAATTCAAGAAGCTGGGGCCGCGCCGGCTGGTGCTGGCGGTGATGCCGGTGGGCCGGGCCTATGACTGGCGCTGGTACTGGCAAAAGGGCTGGGAGGTGGGCAATCCCGCCTTCCTCTTCGCCCTGGACGACGGGCCGGGCACCTTCATCACCGATGTGGGCAGCGGCGAATGGCGCGGTCTGCTGGGTAAATATCTGGCCGGGATCATGGATCTGGGCTTCGACGGCATCGTCTTCGACGATATCGGCACCTATCAGTGGTTCGAGGAACTGATGCCGCTGGGCGGCTGAGGCCGTCGCTCGGCCTTCGAGGGGCATGCAAGGAATACCCATGGCGCAAAATCAATTTCCCCCGCTGTCGCAGATTCTAGGGATAGACCTGGAGATCAGTGTCGTCGATGTGGGGGCCAATCCCATCGACGGCGATCCGCCCTACAAGCCGCTGCTTTCGGCCGGCAAGGCGCGGGTGCTGGGATTCGAGCCCAATCCCGAAGCCCTCGCCCGGCTGGAGGGCGCCAAGGGCCCGCGCGAGACCTATCTGCCCCACGCGGTGGGGGACGGCCGCCGCCATACCCTGCGCCTGTGTCAGGCCCAGGGCATGACCTCCTTGCTGGCGCCCAATTTCACCATGCTCGACTGCTTTCACGGATTTTCCGACTGGGCCAAGGTGATCGAGGAAGTGCCGCTGGACACGGTACGTCTCGATGATGTCGCCGCCATCGACCGGCTGGATTACCTCAAGATCGACATTCAGGGCGGCGAACTGATGGTGTTCGAGAACGCCACGAGGCTGCTGGCCGATTGCCTGGTGATCCAGACCGAGGTGGAATTCGTCCCCTTCTATGTGGACCAGCCGCTGTTCGGCGAGGTGGATATCTTCCTGCGCGGTCAGGGCTTCTTGTTCCATCGCTTCTGGCCGGAAGCCGGCTCGCGCGCCCTCAAGCCCATGGTGATCGAGAACAACATCTATCGCGGCCTCAGCCAGCTGGTCTCGGCCGATGCGCTGTTCATCAAGGACTTCACCCGCCTCGATCGCCTCGACGATGGTCAGTTGCTGCGCATGGCCACCATCCTCCACGACGTGTATCAGTCGCTGGATGTGGTGTTGCGCTTGCTGATGGAGCACGACCGCCGTCGCGGCACCCGCTATTCCGCCCTGTATATGGGCCAGGACATTCCGCTGGATTGAGGACATGCTGACCGCGTCGCGCAGTTACGAGGAAGCCTGCCGCACCTTTCGCTGGCGAATTCCCGATCGTTATAATCTGGCCTTCGATGTCTGCGAGCGCCAGACCATGGCCGGCGCCGACGGCCATCGCACCGCCCTGATCGTCGAGGCCGCCGATGGATCGGTGGAGCGCCACACCTTCCACATGCTGAGACTGCTGTCCAACCGCCTCGCCAATGCTCTGGCGGCAAGGGGCGTCATGCCCGGCGACCGGGTGGCCGTGGCCCTGTCGGCGGGGCTGGAGGCAGCGGTGGCCGTGCTGGCGGTGACCAAGATGGGTGCCGTGGCGGTCCCGGTGTCCGTGAGCCTGGGGGCCGAGCCCCTGGGCTGGCGGCTGGCCGACAGCGGCGCCAAGGTGATCATCGTCGATCCGGCGGTGCTGCCCGCCCTGGATCAGGCCCGTCATCGCCTGTCCGAATTGGAGACGATCCTGGTGGCCGGTGAGCGGCCGGCGGGGGGGGAGGAATTCTGGGCGGTTCTGAACGGCGCGCCGGATACGTTCACGCCGCTGGTCACCCCCTGCCGATCATCCGGCCTTCATCTTCTATCCGAGTCAGGCCTGCGGCATGCCCGCCGGGGTGATCCATGCCCATCGCGCCATGGCCGGCGGCCTGCCGGCGGTGGAGCTGGCGCTGGGCTTCTTCCCCCAATTCGGCGACATCGTCTGGACCTCGGCCGATTGGATGAGCGCCGAGGCCCTGTTCCGCGCCGTGCTGCCCGCCTGGCATCACGGCGTTCCGGTGGTGGCCCGGCCCGGTTGCTTCGATCCCGCCTTGGCCCTGGATCTGATGTCGCGCCACGGGGTGCGCGCCCTTTACCTGCCGCCGGGCGATCTGGCCCGGCTGACCGAGGTGGCGGCAACCCGGCCTCATGCCATGCCGCGCGCCATCGCCAGCGGCCCGGAATCCCTGGACGATGCCCTGCACCAGCGGGTGATCAAGGTGTTCGGCACCCATGCCAACGAGGCCTGGGGCGTGCTGGAAAGCGGAGCGGTGGCCGCCAATCTGGTGGGGCTGATGGAATTGCGGGCGCCGTCGCCGGGCCGCGCCGCGCCCGGCCTCAGCGTCGAGGCGGTGGACGAGCGGGGTCGGGCCATGCGCGCCGGCGACCGGGGGATGCTGGCGGTGTCGCCCAATGCTCCGGGTACCTTCCTGGGCTATTGGGGCGACGGAAACGGCGCCGCCAAGCGGGTGGCGGGCTGGCTGCTGACCGGACGGACCGGCTTTCGCGATCTCGACCATTATCTGTGGCCCGATCCGGCACCGCTGCCGACGGGAGCGGTGATGGTCGAGGGCATGCCGGTGCGTCTCGACGAGGTGGAGGCCGCCCTGGCCGCCCACCCCGACGTG
>JACQAD010000127.1 GCA_016195125.1 Magnetospirillum sp. | reverse complement strand
GCGGCAAGACCACGCTCCTGCGCGCCATCATGGGCCTGGTCAAGACCAGCGCCGGCACCGTGTCCTACCAAGGCAAGGACCGCACCAACGCCACCACCTGGGCCATGGTCAATGACGGCATCGCCATGATCCCCGAGGGCCGCATGGTGTTCCGCGACATGAGCGTCGCCGACAATCTGCTGATGGGCGCTTTCCCCAAGAAATGCCGCGCCCGCGCCCCCCAGAACCTGAAGATGGTCTACGACATGTTCCCCCGCCTCTACGAGCGCCGCGACCAGCTGGCCGGCGCCCTGTCCGGCGGCGAGGCCCAGATGCTGGCCATGGGCCGCGGCCTGATGGAGGAGCCCAAGCTGATCCTGGTGGACGAGCCTTCCCTGGGCCTCGCCCCGGTGGTGGTCGACGAGGTCATGGGCATCCTCGACCGTCTACGCCAGGAAGGCCGCACCATCGTCCTGGTCGAGCAGAACACCAACAAGGCGCTGAAGATCGCCGATCACGTCCATCTGGTCAGGGGCGGCAAGGTCATCTTGTCCCAGGCCGCCGAGTCGGTGGATCTTGTCCATCTCCACGACCTCTATTTCGCCCGGGACACCTTAACATGAGCACTGACCTTCTGGACGGCGAGCCCAAATCCGGCTTCCAGGAATTGCTGGATTACCACCTGACCGAATGGTCGGAGGATTACGCCATCCTCGAGCTGACCATCGACCGCCGCCATTGCAATCGCGCCGGTCTGGTCCATGGCGGGGTGCTCGCCACTCTGATCGACACATCGTGCGGTTTCGCCGCCACCTTCTGTCCCCATCCCGGCCGGGTGCGGCGGGTGGTGACCCTGCAGCTGACCACCAGCTTCACCGGCCAGGCCCGCCACGGGACCATCAGGGCCATCGGCCGCAAGAAGGCCGGCGGCAGCCGCATCGTCTTCTGTTCCTCGGAAGTGCTCGACGAGCACGGCAAGCTGATCGCCATGGGCGAAGGCACCTTCCGCTATCGCACGGGCAGCGAGACGCCGGAGGGAATGGCTCAGTGAGTCCCCTCTTCGCCACCCGCATCACCGAAATGTTCGGCATTCGCCTGCCGGTGCTGGCTGGCGGTCTGCAATGGCTGGCGAATGCCGAGTACGTGGCCGCCGCCGCCCGTGCCGGCATCTGCGGCTTCATCACCGCCGCCAGCTATGACGACTTGGGCGAGATCCGGGCCGCCATCCGCCGCTGCCGCGACCTGTCCGAGGGCAAGCCCTTCGGAATCAACGTCTCCATGCTGCCCAAACTGGTCCAGGCCGAGCGAACCCAGGCGGTGTTCGACCTCATCGTCGAGGAGAAGGTGCCCTTCGTCGAGACCTCGGGCCGCAATCCCGCTCCCTACCTTCCCGCCCTCAAGGCGGCGGGCATCAAGGTGGTGCACAAGGTTCCGGCCGTGAAATACGCCCTGAAGGCCGAGGCCGAGGGGGTGGACGCCGTCGCCGTGGTCGGTGCCGAATGCGGCGGCCATCCCGGCATGGACATGGTCGGCACCATGGTCCAGGCCAACGTGGCGGCGGCTAAACTCTCCATTCCGCTGCTGGTGGGCGGCGGCATCGGCACCGGCGCCCATCTGGTCGCCGCCCTGGCCCTGGGGGCCGACGGCGTGGTGGTGGGCACCCGTTTCCTGGTGGCCGAGGAAATCTGGGCCCACGCCGATTACAAGCGACGCCTGATCGACGCCGACGAGACCGAGACCACCCTGATCCTGTCCTCCTTGCGCAACACCGCCCGGGTGCTGCGCAACCAGACCTCAGCCACGGTGCAGGAATTGGAGGCCGCAGGCGCCGGCATCGACCTGCTGCTGCCCCATATCGCGGGCAAGGTCGGGCGCGAGGCCTATCGTAGCGGCGACTGGACCAGGGCGGCGCTGTCGGTCGGCCAGTCGGTGGCCTTCGCCGACCGGGTCGAGCCCCTTTGCGCCATCATCAATCGCTTCGAGACCGAAGCGCGGGCGGCGCTGGCCCGGCTGGACGGATTGTCGGGTAAGCCATGAGCCGCGCCCGCCTGTCCGCCCTGCTCCTGCTCGGCATGATCGTCTGTATTCTGGCCGACGTGCTGGCGCCGCTGGAGCCTTTCCGGCTGGGAGCCCGCCTGCTGCTGGTCGGCTTCCTGCTGGTGGAATGGCGCAAGATGGCGGCCAACGCCAAGGTCATGATCGGCATCGCCATCGGCCTGACCGTCGGCGCCGCATTGGCCGGCACCGCCGATCCGGGCAAGGTGGTGGCTTCGTCCCTGGACAACGGCGCCTTCTTCGCCACCTTCTTCGCCAACCAGTTCTTCCTGCGCGAAGCTGCCCGCTCCTCGGCCCTGGTCAGCCGTTGCTCGACCTTTTTCGTCAACCAGCCCCCCAGGCGGCGTTATGCCTTGCTGACGCTCGGCGGTTATCTGTTCGGCATCATCCTCAATATCGGGGTGCTCAGCCTGCTGGGCATCATGATCAAGCAGCGCAATTCCCTGGAGGCGGCGGGCGGCAACGAGCAGATCAGGGATATCCGCGAACGGCGCATGGTCCTGGCCCTGCTGCGCGGCTTCTCGGTAACGCCCCTGGCCTCGCCGCTGTCCATTTCCCTGGCGGTGATGCTGACCGCCCTGCCCAGCCTGCACTGGAGTTCCATGCTGCCGCTGGGCATGGCCACTGCGGCCCTGGTCCTGGGCCTGGGATGGTTGCAGGACACCCTTCAGGCCCCCGCCCATTTGCGCCCCCTGGTCCCGCCCATGGAACCGACCCGCGACCTCAGCGCCTTGGTGGGGGTGGCGGCGCTGGTTCTGCTGGTCTTCCTCATGGCTCTGGCCTTCGAGACGATGCTGGGCGTGCCCTTGAGCCGGGCCATGCTGGTCTCGACGCCACTGGTGGGGTTGGGCTGGCTGGCCCGGCAATACCTGGATTGCGGCTTGAAGGACGGAAGCAAACTGGTGGCCGAACGGGTGGTGACCCAGGCCGGGATCACCTTCCCCGCCTACCGTACCGAAATTGCCATTCTGTCCTCGGCCGGCTTCATCGGCACCCTGTTCTCGGCGATGATCCCGCCCGAGAGCCTGGGCGCCCTCATCGCCTCACCTCTCCTGCCGCCGGTGCTGCTGCCGGCACTGGCCATCCTGGTGGTGGTGGTGCCGGCCCTGATCGGCATCAATCCCATTGTCAGCGTCACCATCATCGCCTCGGCGCTCCGGGCCGCCCCCAGCCTGCCGTTGGCCACGGAATCCCTGGCCCTGGGGCTGATCGCCGGCTGGTGTCTGTCCATCAATTCCTCGGCCATGACCGCCTCGGCCATGCTGCTGGGCGAGTTGGTGGGGAAATCATCCAAGACCATCGTCCTGGGCTGGAACGGCTGGTTCACCCTGGTGGGCTTCGCCCTTCTCAGCCTGTGGCTGACCGCCTTGTCCGGCCTCATCTACTAGGGAGGGCTCAGCCCATGCGGGCGCTTGACGATATATTGGTCCTCGATCTGTCCCGAGGGCCAGGACGTGCTGAAGGCTCTCGCCGCCAAGGCCGACGTGGTGGTCGAGAATTATAAGCTGGGCGGCCTGAAGAAATACGGCCTCGATTATCCCAGCCTGTCCGCCCTCAATCCCCGCCTGGTCTATTGCTCCATCACCGGCTTCGGCCAGGACGGCCCCTATGCGCCGCGGGCCGGATACGACTTCATGATCCAGGCCATGGGCGGGCTGATGAGCGTTACCGGAGAAAAGGACACGCTTCCCGGTGGCGGGCCGCAGAAAGCCGGTATCGCCATCGCCGACCTTTCCACCGGATTGCACGCGGTGATCGCCATTCTGGCCGCCCTGAACCAGCGCCACCGCAGCGGCAAGGGCCAGCATATCGATCTGTCCCTGCTCGATGTTCAGGTTTCCATGATGTCCAATCAGGCCCAGACCTTTCTGGTCAGCGGCCAGGCGCCGGTGCGGGCCGGCAACGGCCACGCCGCCATCGTCCCCTATCAGGCCTTTCCCACCGCCGATGGCCACCTGATCATCGCCGTGGGCAATGACGGGCAGTTCGCCAAGCTGGCCGAATCCCTGGGGCATGGGGAATGGGCGGCCGACGAGCGTTTCATCTCCAACAGTGGCCGGGTGCGGAACCGTTCCGTCCTGATACCCCTGATCGAGGCCGAGACCGCAAGGTTCACATCAGAGCATCTGCTGAGAATGCTGGAGCAAAGCCGGATCCCCTGCGGCCCGATCAATTCCATGGACAAGGTCTTCGACGATCCCCAGGTCCAGGCCCGGCACCTGCGCCGGGATGCGTCGCACGGGCTGTTGGGCCGGGTGCCGATGGTGGCCAGTCCCCTGCGCCTGTCCGACTCGCCCGTCACCTACGATCGCGGTCCGCCGCTGCTGGGCGAGCATACCGAGGACGTACTCCACGACCTGCTGGATATGGACTCCGCAAGACTGGCCGATCTCAGAGCCAAAGGTGCGATCTGACTCGGCTTGACGGAGGCGATGGGGAACCGGATAACAAGACATGCGCTCCGACCCGGCTCCCCTCCTCGACCATGCCCAAGCCCTGCACAATCGCGGCGGGACCGAGGAGGCCGAGGCTCTGTACCGTCGCCTGATCACCGATTTTCCCAAGACCGCCGAGGCCGCCAAGGCGCTGACCAATCTGGGCGTCATCCGCCACCAGCAGGGCAAGCTGGACGAAGCGCTTGACCTGCACGCCAGGGCTCTGGCCCTGTCGCCGGATCTGGCCGAGGCCCGCTGCAATCGTGGCGATTCCTTCAGCGACATGGGGCGGCTGGAGGAAGCCGAGGCGGATTTCGCCGCCGCCGCCCGTCTGGCGCCCGGACTGGCCCCGGCCTGGTTCAATCGCGGCAACATGCTGATGCGTCTGGGCCGGCCGGCCGAGGCCGAGCCCTGTTATCGCCGCGCCAGGGATCTGTTGCCCCATCTGGCGGTAGTACCGGCCCTTCTGGCCACCGCCCTGATCGAACAGGGAAGGGGCGGCGATGCCATCGACGCCATGCGGGCGGCCGTCGAACTGGCGCCTGACGACTGGCAATTACGCTCGGACCTGGGTGCCCTGCTCCAGCAGGAAGGCCAGATCGCCGCCGCCAAGGAATCGTTGCGCACCGCCATCGCCCTGCGCCCCTCCTATGCGCCGGCCCATTACAATCTGGGCAACGCCTATTATGGGGAAGGGCTCGCCGCCGAGGCCGCCGCCTGTTATCGCCAGGCCCTGGAGATCAATCCCCGTCTGATCCAGGCCGCCTGCAACTACCTCAACTGTCTGCATTACCTCCCCGGCCTGGACGGTGCCGAGATCGCGCGTATTCATCGCCGGGTGGTGGGACGGTGGCCGCAGGCTCCCCTGGTCTGCCACTCCAACGGACGTGATGCCGGGCGAGCGCTGCGCATCGGCTACGTCTCCTCCGATTTCATCCGCCATCCCATCGGATTGCTGATGCGCCCGGTACTGACGCATCACGAGCGGTCCAAAGTCTTCGTCGCCTGCTATCACCTGCGCCACCAGAGCGACGCCGTCACCGCCGAGTTGAAGGCCGCCACCGACCTGTGGCGCGAGGCCGCCCATCTCGACGACGAGGCCCTGGAGCGGCTGATCCGCTCGGATGCCATCGACATTCTGATCGATCTGGACGGCCACACCGCCGGCAACCGCCTGACCCTGTTCGCCCGCAAGCCGGCCCCCCTTCAGGTGAGTTGGCTGGGCTATCCCTTCACCACCGGCCTGGCCATCATGGATTACGTCCTGATGGACCGCGCCACCGTGCCGGAGACGGCCGAGGCCTGGTTCAGCGAGCGCGTGGCCATCCTGCCGGTGTCGCGCCTGTGCTATCAGGGGCCGGCCACGCCGGAACCGGCACCGCCGCCGGTTCTGACCAAAGGGTTCATCACCTTCGGAAGCTTCAACAATATCGCCAAGCTTTCCCCGGCGGTGATCGACGCCTGGGCCGACATCCTGAACCGCGTCCCCTCGTCACGATTACTGTTGAAATGGCCGCATCTGGCCCAGACGGAATCCGCCGACCGCCTTCTGGCCGCCTTCGCCGATCAAGGCATCGAACCCGGCCGCATCGAGTTGCGCGGCAATTCACCGCCCGAGGAATTGATGGCCGAGTATGGGGATTTGGACATCGCCCTCGACCCCTTCCCCTATTGCGGCGCGTTCACCTCGTGTGAAGCCCTGTGGATGGGGGTGCCGGTTGTGACCTGGCCCGGCAAGCGGCCGTTCTCGCGCCAGACCCTGGCCTTGCTTACCTCCATCGGCCTGGACCGAGAATTGGCCTGCGCCGATCTCGACGCCTATAAGGAACGGGCCGTCGCCCTGGCAGCCGATCCCCATCGCCTGAGCCAATGGCGGCGCGAGCTGCGCCCGGCCATGGCCCGCACAATCGGTGACGCTGTCGCTCATGTGACGGCGCTCGAGGACTTTTACCGCCGCATTTGGTCGGAATGGTGCGCCGCACCCTGATCTTTGTCGCAACACCGACAAATATTCCCACCGGAACCACGCGATATCATGCCCGATATTTTTCCTGTTCCCCAGGATACGCCCCCTCCCTGAGGATGGGATTGTCCCACCCCAGCCCGCCTCAAACCGAGGAATTCCGGGGATTTTTTAATTTGGCATTGAAATGCGTATTTCAATACACGCACACTTGATGTGGGCGCTCGCCTCGCATACCATCTATGTGATGATTTTTTGAGCAATTCCACTTTTCTGGCGCGGGTCTTGCTTAGACCTGACCTGTCGAAAAGTTACACCCGAGGGAGGGCCTAGGCTCGATGACCGTTCGTATCACCCGCCGTCGCGCCATCACCGTTCTGGCCGCTTGCGCCGGCTTGCCGCTGATGATGAAGGCGACCAACGCCCAGGCCCGCATGATCCGCTGGGAGGGCACCACCCTGGGCGCCCCCTCCACCATTCAGCTGTATCATACCGACGAATCCAAGGCCCGCGCCGCCCTTGCGGCCGCGCAAGGGGAACTGGCCCGCCTGGAAGGCATGTTCAGCGTCTATCGCGCCGATTCGGCCCTGTCGGCCTTGAACCGCGACGGCTCCATCGACAACGCTCCGGCCGAATTCGTCGAACTGGTCAGCCACGCCAAGGATCTGGCCGCCATCAGCGACGGCGTCTTCGACCCCACCATCCAGCCGGTGTGGAAGCTGTATTTCGAGCACTTCACCGCCGCCAAATCCGATCCCGCCGGCCCGGCCCGCAAGGATATCGACGCCGCCCTGGCCCTGGTGAACTGGCGGGACATCGAGATCGACGCCGCCAAGGGCCGGGTCGCCTTTGCCCGTCACGGCATGGCACTGACCCTCAACGCCCGTGCCCAGGGCTATATCACCGACAAGGTCGCCGGGGTACTGCGCGCCCACGGCTTCACCCAGATGCTGGTGGACATGGGCGAGCCCCGCGCCATGGAGGCCAAGCCCGACGGCTCGGCCTGGCATATCGGCATCGCCAATCCCGCCGACAATTCCAAGGCGGTCACCGCGGTGGACGTGGTCAACAAGTGCGTCTCGACCTCGGGCGGCTATGGCACCATCTTCGATGAAGCCGGCAAGTTCACCCACATCATCGACCCCCGCACCGGGCTCACCGCTCCGGCCATGCTGGGCGTCACCGTCATCGCCGACACCGCCACCATCGCCGACGGCGTAGCCACCACCCTGATCCTGGCGCCCGAGCACAAACGTCAGCAGATCCTGCGGGCGGCCGGGGCGCTGCAGGCCATCTTCGTCACGCCCGACGGCGTCATCGCGACGGTGACGGCCTGATCCTGATGAGCAGTCCCGAGTCCACCTTTCCCGACATCGACGATCGCGACATGGTCGAGGGCTTTGCCCGCGTGGTCGCGGTCAAGGACGGCCGGGCCTGGCTGGAGCCGGAGCAGATGGCGTCTTGCGGCGGCTGCCATTCCGCCGGGTTGTGCAGCATCGGCAAGCAGGGCGGCGGCTCGGCGCGGCAATTGGCCAAGCGCTTCGCCCTGCCCGGTGATCTGGGGCTGCATGTGGGGGAACGCGTCGTGGTGGGGATCGGCCAGGACACCCTGACCAAGGGGGCTCTCACCGCCTACGGCCTGCCGCTGCTGATCCTGATACTGGGCGGCATCGCCGGACAGGAATGGGGGGGCAAGGATGCCTTCGCCGCCCTCGGCGCCGCCTTGGGCCTTTTCGGCGGACTGATCATGGCCCGGATCGTGGCCAGTATTTTAGCGGCAAGGGGCGTGCTTGCGCCCCGCTTCCTGCGCCGGGCTTTCGAGCTGCCGCCGGAAGGTGATTGCCATACGGAACATGGGTAAGGGGGACACACCCGATGCAACATTACCTTCTGCTGTTCATCAGCGCCGCCCTGGTCAGCAACGTCGTGCTGATGCGCTTCCTGGGCCTGTGTTCCTTCATGGGCGTCACCACCCGCGTCGACACGGCCATCGGCATGGGCGCCTCGACCACCTTCTGCATCACCGTTTCGGCCATGCTGGACTGGGGCATCGAGCATTACCTGCTGGAGCCCTATGACCTGGGCTATCTGCGCACCGTGGCCTTCATCCTGGTCATCGCCGCCGCCGTCCAGTTCACCGAGGCGGTGGTGCGCAAGGTCTCGCCCGCCATGTTCCAGTTGCTGGGCATCTACCTGCCGCTGATCACCACCAATTGCGCCGTTCTCGGCGTCAATCTGCTGCTGGTCGAAGGCAAGATGAACTTCATCGAGAGCACTCTGTTCGCCCTGGCCTCGTCGCTGGGCTATTCGCTGGTGATGGTGCTGTTCGCCGGCCTGCGCGAGCGTCTGGCCCTGGCCGCGGT
>JACQAD010000126.1 GCA_016195125.1 Magnetospirillum sp. | reverse complement strand
GTGTAGGGCCGGCCTTCGATACGCATGGCGGCGGTGCCGCGACGGCCACCCAGTAGCACGTCGACGATGGAATAGATCAGCGACGAATCGACGGTCAGCAGGCCGAAATTATCCCATTCCTCGGCCTTGAACACCGCCAGCATGGCGGGCAGGGGAATGGAGTTGAGGTAGTCGCCGAAGCGCAGCGACAGAATATTGTCCAGCGACACTTCCACGTTGTCGGACGTGAAATTACGCATGGAGGTCGACATCATGCGCACCAGGCGGTCGAACACCACTTCCAGCATGGGAAGGCGTTCGTAGGATACCAGGGCGGAATTGAGGATGGCCTGGATGCCCGACTTGTCGCCGGCGCCGCCCATGTCATCGTCAAAGCCCAGCAATGAATCGATTTCATCCTGGTTGAGAACGCGGGTGGCGTCCTTGGTGACCGCCTGCTGGGTTTCGCCGGTACTGTCGCCGGCACCGAGCATGGCCTCCCATTCGGCGGCCATGTCGCCGCCTTCGCCGCCACCGGCCGCCGCAGCCTCGCCCCCGCCGCCACCATCGCCGTCACCGGCCATGGCAGCCCATTCCTTCATCAGGGCCTCTTCGTCATCGGCCCCGCGGGCGGTTCCACCTTCGTCGTTCATCGCCATGTCAGCGTTTCCACTGGTCCTCTATTGGACCAGCATCTCCTTGAACAACACGTCGTTGACCTTGACCGGCTTGACCGCGGCATTGACGCGGGTCAGCAATTCCTCACGCAGCAGATGCATGCCCGACGCGCCCTGAAGATCCTCGACCCTCAGCTCGCGCAGGTAGATCTGGAAGTTATCGATGATGCGCGGCAGCATCTGTTCGACACGCGGCTGGTCGGTGACCGCCTCCAGCTCCAGCGCCACCCGGAGCTTGAGGAAAGCCTGCTTGCGGCCGGTGGTCTGGAGATTGACCAGCATCTCGGGCAGATCCATGAAGGACGCCGCCTGCACCGCCTTGGGCGGGGGCGGGGCGTGCGAATCCTCGGCCGCGGGGGCGTGCTCGTCGGCCTTCTTGCCGGTCAGCTTATCCAGCAGCCCCGAGAAGTAGATACCGGCCCCGGCGCCGATCAGCAGCAGGAGCGGCAGCACGATCATCAGGATCTTCTTGATCGGCAGCTTTTTTGACGGGGACTCGGATATCTCTTCCGAGCCTTCGCCTTCTTCGAAATCTTCTTCCAGATCTTCGGCCATGGCCCTCTTCCGGCGATCGGCACGCGAGTCCACGCGGACCCACACGTACGCATTATGAAAACTAGACCCTCGCGGTTAACAGAAGGTTGCGTCCGCGCAAAAGATAGGGTCTCGCCCCCATCCGCCGGATCGTACCTCCCCCCTCTCGCCCGGCCACGATAGCAATGCCGGGGGGCGCCCGGCAATAACTGCCCGGCAAGCCCTGCCCCGATTCGGGGTGGGAAACCAAAGGAATGGCGAAAAATAAGGGTTTTGTGGACTTGGCACGGTGGTTGCGAGAGTGGTGGCGCAACGATTTGCCGAACGGATCTGAGCCATGCAGAACACATCGTACATAGCCCTGTCCCGCCAAGCCGGCCTGTGGCGTCAGATGGAAGTGGTCGCCAACAACATGGCGAACGCCAACACCCCCGCCTTCAAGGGCGAGCAGATGATGTTCCGGGAATTCCTGGTTCCGACCCGTTCCACCGAGCGCGCCGTGGGGACCAAGCTGTCCTTCGTCCAGGATGTGGGCGTGCTGCGCGATACCAGGGAAGGTCCGCTGACCAAGACCGACAATCCCCTGGATTTCGGCCTGCATGGCGACGGCTATTTCCAGATCGAGACCGAAAGCGGCATGCGCTATGGCCGCAACGGCCACTTCCGCCTGGACCAGACCGGCATGCTGGTGAATTCCCAGGGCTTCGCGGTGATGGACGACCGGGACCAGCCCATCGTCTTCGCCCCCAACGAGACCCGCATCGAGGTCGCCACCGACGGCACCATCTCCACCGAGAACGGCAAGGTCGGCCGCATCAAGGTGGTGAAGTTCGCCAACGACCAGGAAATGCGTAATGCCGGTGACGGCCTGTTCGAGACCACTCAGGAAGCCGAGACGGTCGAGCGGCCCTACATCGCCCAGGGCATGATGGAGGAATCCAATGTGCAGCCGGTGATCGAGATGACCCGCATGACCCAGATCCTGCGTGAATACCAAGGTGTCCAGAAGATGCTGGACGCCGAACACGATCGTCAGCTCAAGGCCATCCAGGTCTTGGGCTCTACCAAAGCCGCCTGACCGGTTTAACGAGTAAGGAAACTCAGCCATGCGCTCGCTGAATATCGCCGCCACCGGCATGCTGGCCCAGCAGACCAACGTCGAAGTGATCTCCAATAACATCGCGAACATGAACACCACCGCCTATACCAGGCGGCGTCCCGAGTTCGCGGATCTGCTCTACCAGAACCTGCGCCGCGTCGGGTCGCAATCGTCGGATACCGGCACCATCGTGCCCACCGGCGTGCAGCTGGGTCTGGGCGTCAAGACCACCGCCGTCTACCGCATCACCGAGCAGGGCAGCGTCCAGAGCACCGACAACACCCTGGACATGGCGATCCAGGGCAAGGGCTACTTTCAGGTCAAGCTGCCCTCGGGCGAGACCGCCTATACCCGTGACGGCTCGTTCCAGCTGTCGCCGGAAGGCAGCATCGTTACGCACGAGGGCTATCAGGTGATCCCGCAGATCACCATTCCCCAGGACGCGGTGGGCGTCACCGTCGACGCCACCGGTCAGGTCATCGTCAAGCAGGACGGCCAGGTCCAGAGCCAGGTCAAGGGCCAGCTGACCCTGGCTACCTTCGCCAACGACGCCGGCCTGGAAGCGCGCGGCAACAACCTGTTCATGGAAACCCCCGCCTCGGGCCAGCCGGTCATCCAGAATCCGGGCAAGCCCGGCTTCGGGACGGTGCTGCAGGGCTTCCTGGAGACCTCCAACGTCAACGTCGTCGCCGAGGTCACCAACCTGATCGGTGCCCAGCGCGCCTACGAAATGAACTCGAAGGTCATCCAGGCCTCCGACGAAATGATGAACACCATCAACCAGATGAAGTAGTGAGGCCGTCATGATCCGCCGCCTCTGCCGTACCGCCGGTTTCGCCGCCCTCGCCCTCGGGCTGGGCCTTGGAAGCGCCTGGGCCGCCGAATTGCCCGCCCAGCTCAGGACCAGCGTGGTCCTGGACAGCGACGCCATCCGCCTGGGCGATCTGTGGGACAATATCGGCGACAAGGCCGCCACTCCGCTGGCCAATGCGCCGGCGCCGGGTAAGAAGGTGACCCTGGAGACCCGCTGGCTGCTGGCCGTGGCCCAGTCCTACGGGATCGACTGGCGCCCGGCGACCCCGTTCGAGCGCTCGGTGGTCGAGCGCTCCGGCCAGACCGTGGACATCCGCACCATCGAGACCGAGCTGAAGGAAGCCCTGGTCATGGAAGGCGCTCCCGCCGGTTCGGCCCTGGAACTGTCCAGCCGCGGCCAGATGCAGATCGTCATTCCCACCGGCGCCAGCCCCACGGTGGCGGTCAAGGATATCGCCTACGACCAGCGCATGAACCGCTTCACGGCGGTGATCGAATCGCCGGCCGGCGCTCCCAACGCGGTGCGCATGAAGGTCAGCGGCCATGTTTATGCCTCGACCCGCATTCCGGTTCTGGCCCATGTCATGGGCCGTGGCGACATCATCCGGGAAGCCGACCTGGAATGGGTCGACGTCCGCGAGGAAGTGGCGAGGCGCGATGTCGCGACCAGCGCCCGCCAGCTGATCGGCCAGGAGCCGCGTTACCAGATGCGCGCCGGCGTGCCGGTGCGGGTCACCGAGCTGCAAAAGCCGGTGGTGGTGGCCAAGAACAGCGCGGTGACCATCGTCATGCGCACCAAGTTCATGACGCTCACCGCCCAGGGCCGCGCCATCGAGGACGGCAGCACCGGCGACGTCATCCGGGTCACCAACGTGCAGAGCAAGCAGATTGTCGACGCCAAGGTCGAGGCTCCAGGCCAGGTGTCGGTGTTGCCGGGCGGCCTGCGCACTCTGGCCAACAATTGAGCCTAGAATCGGGGAGATCAGATCATGTTCCGCTCTCATAACCTCTCCAAGGCTCTGCGCGCCGTGGCCATGGTGGCCGCCATGTCCGAGCTGTCGGCCTGCAACCTGCTGACCCGCATGTCGGAAGTGGGCTCCGGTCCCCAGAGCTCGCCCATCCAGAACCCGACCCAGAAGGCCGGCTATCAGCCCATCTCCATGCCCATGCCCCAGCCGGCGCCGCCGCCCCAGAACGCCAATTCCCTGTGGCGTCCGGGAGCCCGGGCCTTCTTCAAGGACCAGCGCGCCAAGGACGTGGGCGATATCCTCACCGTCGCCGTCGCCATCAACGACAATGCCAGCCTGACCAGCAAGCTCGACAACAACCGGTCTTCGTCGGAGAAGGCGGGGTCCAACACCACCGGCTCCAACATCAGCGCCATGGGCTTCGAGCAGCAGCTGGCCAAGATCCTGCCCCAGGTCAATCTGGCCAGCCTGGCCGATCTGGGCGCCACCTCCAAGGCGCAGAACAACGGCAAGACGGAACGGACCGAAGCCATCAACGTCACCATGGCCGCCGTCATCACCCAGGTTCTGCCCAACGGCAATCTGGTGATCTCGGGCCGCCAGGAATTCCGCGTGAACTACGAAATGCGCGAGTTGTCGATCCAGGGCATCATCCGCCCGGAAGACATCAGCTCGTCCAATTCGGTCAGCTCGGAAAAGATCGCCGAGGCCCGCGTCTATTACGGTGGCCGCGGCATGGTCAGCGACCTCACCCAGCCGCGCTATGGCCAGGAGATCTTCGACATCATCTTCCCGTTCTGATCGCGACGGGGTCCACCAGCGGCCGGCGGAGGAGACTCCGCCGGCCGCTGGGCATTTCTTGCCGGGCAATTCCCGTAAGGCCGAGGGGGTGCTATATACGGAACGCGCTCAACCCTGCCCAGGCGATTGCAATGACCTTCAAGACCGGCCTTTTCGGTGCGTTTCTCTCTCTCTTGCTGCTGAGCCCCGCTCTGGCCCAAGCCCAAGCTCAAGCCCAAGCTCAAGCTCAAGCCCAGGGCCAGACCCTGCAGGTGGTTCCCTCCTCGCGGATGCAGGTTCAGCTGACCTTCGCGCCGCTGGTCCGCCAGGTGGCGCCGGCGGTGGTCAACATCTATACCAAGCGGGTGGTCCGGGCGCAGGCCTCGCCCCTGTTCACCGATCCCTTCTTCCGCCGTTTCTTCGGCGAGGTGCCGGGCATGAGCCAGGAGCGGGTGCAGCGCTCCCTGGGGTCGGGGGTGATGATCGGCGTCGACGGCACGGTGGTGACCAACCACCACGTCATCAAGGATGCCGACGAGGTCACGGTGATCCTCTCCGACCGCCGCGAGTTCGAGGCCCGCATCGTCGGGTCCGACGAGCGCACCGATCTGGCCGTGCTCAAGATCGAGTCCAAGGGCGAGGCCTTTCCCATCCTCAATCTGGGCGATTCCGACGCCATCGAGGTGGGCGACGTGGTCCTGGCCATCGGCAATCCCTTCGGTGTCGGCCAGACCGTCACCCAGGGCATCGTCTCGGCCCTGGCCCGCACCAATGTGGGCGCCTCGGACGTGCAAAGCTTCATCCAGACCGACGCCGCCATCAATCCCGGCAATTCCGGCGGCGCCCTGATCGATCTTCAGGGCCGCCTGATCGGCATCAACAGCGCCATCTATTCCAAGGATGGCGGCTCCAACGGCATCGGCTTCGCCATTCCCGCCGCCATGGTGCGCCAGGTGGCGACCAGCATCGCCAAGGGCGGGAAGGTGGTGCGTGCCTGGCTGGGCG
>JACQAD010000125.1 GCA_016195125.1 Magnetospirillum sp. | reverse complement strand
TAGATTTCGCCATGGGCAAAATTGATCATGCCGATGATGCCGTAAACCATGGTGTAGCCGATGGCGATCAGGCCATAGATCGCCCCCAGCGTCAGTCCGTTGATCAATTGCTGGAGGAAATACTCCATGCCTCACCCTGGTTGACTCGGATCATTCAGTATAGATCGAAGAAACCTACTCGGACGGGCGGGGCTGTCAACAGGCAAGGCCGCGCCATTGCGAAGATGGGGCTTGACCTTCCAGTTGCTGGAAGGTCAACACTGGGATCAGGATGGCGAAGGAAAGGACACTCCCATGACCCAGCAAAGCCTGTCATTGCCCGTCAAAGGGATGACCTGCGCCGCCTGTTCCACTCGTCTGGAGCGGGTTCTGGGCAAGGTGGCGGGGGTGGAGCAGGCCTTGGTCAGCCTGGCCGCCGAGCGGGCCGATATCCGCTTCGACGGTGACCGTGCCAAGCCCGAGGATCTGGTCGCCGCCATCGTCAGGGCCGGGTTCGAGGCCAGCCTCACCGACAATGCCGATGACGATCTCGACCGCGCCGAAGCCGAGCACGCCGCCGAGTCCGCCCGCCAAGTCCGCCTGTTGACGCTGTCGGCCCTGCTGACCTTGCCGCTGGTCGGGCAGATGGTGGTGGATCTGGCCGGACTGCACGTGATGATCCCGCCGGTGCTGCAATTGCTGCTGGCCGCGCCGGTGCAGTTCTGGATCGGGGCGCGCTTCTACAAGGGAGCCTGGGCGTCGCTCAAGGGTGGGGCGGGCAACATGGACGTGCTGGTGGTGCTGGGCACCTCGGCGGCCTTTGGTCTGTCGGCCTGGCATGTGGCCTTGAACGACGCCCATCACGGGAATCTTTATTTCGAGGGCGCCTCGGTGGTCATCACCCTGGTGCTGCTGGGAAAGTGGCTGGAGAGCCGGGCCAAGCGCTCGGCGGCCGGGGCTATCCGCGCCCTGATGCGCCTGCGGCCCGAGACCGCACGGGTGGAGCGGGATGGTCAGGTGATGGAGGTGCCCGCCGCCTTGGTGGCAGTGGACGAGGTGGTGCTGATCCGTCCCGGTGAACGGGTGCCGGTGGACGGCATGGTGATCGAGGGCGTCTCGCAGATGGACGAATCCCTGATCACCGGTGAAAGCCTGCCGGTGGTCAAGGCCAGCGGTGACGAGGTGGTGGCCGGTGCCGTCAACGGTGACGGAATGCTGCGGGTCCGGGCCTCGCGGGTCGGGGCGCAATCGACCATCAGCCGCATCATCCGCATGGTTCAGGGGGCCCAGGCCAGCAAGGCGCCGGTGCAAAAGCTGGTGGACAAGATCTCCTCGGTCTTCGTGCCGGTGGTGGTGGTGCTGGCGGCCCTGTCCTTCCTGGGCTGGTGGCTGCTGATGGGTGACCTGGATACCGCTTTCGTGGCGGCGGTGTCGGTGCTGGTCATCGCCTGTCCCTGCGCCCTGGGGCTGGCCACGCCCACCGGAATCATGGTCGGTACCGGCATCGCCGCCCGCCACGGCATTCTTGGCGATGCGCCCCTGGCTCCGGTCTCGGAATTCCAAAGCCTGCCCGGCCGTGGCTTGGAGGCCAGTGTGCGGGGCCTCAGGCTGCTGATCGGCAGCCATCGCCTGATGGCCGAGCGTGGTATCGATCCCGCCGCCCTGGCCCCGCCCGCCGAGGCGGAGGAGGCCAGGGGCCGCACCTTGATGTGGATTGCCGAGAACGGACGCATGCTGGGTTACGTTGCCGTTTCCGATCCGGTCAAGGCCAGCGCCGTCAAGGCGGTGGCGTCTCTCAAGGAGATGGGCATCGAGACGGTGATGCTGACCGGCGACAACGCCCGCGCCGCCAAGGCGGTGGGGGATGCGGTCGGCATCGACCGGGTTCTGGCCGACGTGCTGCCCGAGGACAAAAGCGCCGAGATCGAGCGCCTCAAATCCACCGGCCGCGTGGTCGCCATGGTCGGCGACGGGATCAACGATGCCCCCGCCCTGGCCGCCGCCCATATCGGCATCGCCATGGGCACCGGGACCGATGTGGCCATGCAGGCGGCGGGCATCACCCTGGTCCGCGGCGATCCCGCCCTGCTGGCCGAGGCGCTGTCCATCTCGCGGGCGACCACCGCCAAGATCCGCCAGAACCTGTTCTGGGCCTTCGCCTACAACGTGGTGGCCATTCCGGCGGCGGCCTTCGGGCTGCTGACGCCGGTGATCGCCGGGGCGGCCATGGCCATGTCCTCGGTGTCGGTGGTGTCCAACTCGCTGCTGCTGCGGCGTTGGAGGATGAAATGAATATCGGCGAGGCGGCCCGGCGCTCGGGGGTTTCGGCCAAGACCATCCGCTATTACGAATCCATCGGCCTGATTCCGGCGGCGGGGCGCACCGCCTCGGGCTACCGCGCCTATACCGCCAACGAGGTGGAGACTCTGCGCTTCATCCATCGCGCCCGATCCTTGGGCTTTTCGGTGGAGGATGTGGGGGGATTGCTGGAATTGTGGCGCGACCGCTCGCGGGCCAGCGCCGATGTCAAGGCCATCGCGCTGAAGCATGTGGACGCCATCGAGCGCAAGATCGCCGAACTGGATTCCATCCGCCGCACTCTGCTGGACCTGACCCGGCGCTGCTGCGGCGACGATCATCCAGATTGTCCGATCCTCGATGGGCTGGCGACCTCGGCATAGGCTTTGCGCGGGCCGGAGTTTGGCCTTACAACGGGGCCTGGAGACAATTTTCAGGCGGGACCAGAGTGGGGCGGCGCGAAGTCAGGCGGATGCTGATGGGCAACAAGGTGCCGCTGTGGGAGCGGCCCTCGGTGCTGGTCGCCCTGATGGTCGCCGTGCTGATCCTCGGTGTAGGCATCGGTATCGGTGTCGGCCTGTGGTCGGGTAAGGCCTCCAAGCCGCTTCCCGCCAATGCCGAGCAGGCCCCGGCGCCGGTCATCACCGCGCCGCCGCCGCCATCTCCAGGGGAAACCTCCGCCGCCGAGGAAGCCGATGACGGCCGCCCGCTGATCCAGCCGCCGCCCCCCCGGCCTGATCCCGGTTCGTCCGAGGCGTTGGAATTCGGCCATGCTTCCGATGTGGTCTCCCTGGTGCCACAGCCATCTCCACCGCTGCCCGCCGATACCGCCAAGCTGGCCCCGGCCGGGGCGGCGGTGTGGCTGCGCAACGCCCTGCCTGTCCCCAAGACCGGCGGCAAGCCGGTGATCGCCATCATCATCGACGATCTGGGAGTGGACCGCCGCCGCAGCGAGAGGGTGGCGCAGTTGAAGGGGCCGCTGACCCTGTCCTACATGACCTATGCCGAGGATGTTGCCCGCCAGACCCGCGAGGCCAAGGCCAAGGGCCACGAATTGATGGTGCATGTGCCCATGCAGCCGCAAAGCGTCAGCTACGATCCCGGCCCGGAAGTCCTGGAGACCGACCTTCCGGCCGACGAGATCCGCCGCCGGCTCGATTGGGGGCTGTCGCGCTTCGACGGCTATATCGGCATCAACAATCATATGGGCTCGCGCTTCACCTCCGACGCTGCCGGCATGCGGGTGGTGATGGCGGAATTGCGCCGTCGCGGACTGGCATTCATCGATTCGGTGACCTCGGAGCGGACGGTGGGAGCCGAAACGGCGCGCCATTACGGCGTGCCCTTCGCCGCCCGCCATGTCTTCCTCGACAACGACCAGGGCGTGGCCCATGTGCGCTCGCAATTGGCCAAGACCGAGGCCTATGCCCGCAAGCACGGCGCCGCCATCGCCATCGGCCATCCCCATGACGGCACCATCGAAGCCCTGTCGGGCTGGCTGGGCGGGCTGGAGGCCAAGGGCTTTGTCCTGGTGCCGGTCAGCACCATCATCCGCATGGGCAATGGCGGGTGACTTGGGCGGGCTGATTAGGCCTTGACCTTCCATCGGCTGGAAGGTTCACACTGCCTCCAATGCAACTCAGATGGGGAATAATCATGGCTTCCACCTATCGCGTGACCGGAATGAGCTGTGGCGGCTGTTCCAAGTCGGTGACCGCCGCTATCTTGGAAATCGCCCCCGCCGCCAAGGTCGAAATCGATCTGGGCGCCAAGGCGGTGAGAGTGGATGGCGCCTCCGAGGATCAGGTGCGCCAGGCGGTGGATGCCGCGGGCTTCGGTTTCGAGGGCAAGGTTTAATCCTCGCCCCGCAGCAGATTGCGCAAGACAGCCACTGTTTCCTCCAGGGCCTCCACCTGATGGTCCAGCCATGCCCGCCCGTCGGCACCGTTGAGTTGCCAGGCGGAACAGGAGGTGGTGCGGGCGGCGATCTCGCATTGGCAGGCCGATATGATTCCGCCGATCTGGCGCCGACGCACCGAAGGCGGAGCCAGATCGAGGAAGGCCAGCTTGAGACGCAATCCCACCTGTCCGAAGGCGGTGATGGGCGAGGCCAGGGGCATGGCCACCAATTCCAGCAGGTGGCGGCGGCCGTCGCCGGTGATGGCAAGGCGCGATGATCGGCCCAGGACGTTCAGCATGCCCTGGGCCACCATGTCGTCCATGGCATCGAAGATCAGCTCTGAAATCGGGCACCAGAGGGGACCGGCAAGACTCTTCACCGCCTGGGCGGCGGCGTCCATGGTCA
>JACQAD010000116.1 GCA_016195125.1 Magnetospirillum sp. | reverse complement strand
CATCCCCAGCGTCTGACCGTGCCGCTGATCCGCAAGGCGGGTGCCACCAAGGAGATGATGGACCCGGCCGATCCCCTGACCCATTTCCGCGAGGCCAGTTGGGACGAGGCCCTGGATTTTGCCGCCGCCGGCCTTAGGCGCCAGCCGGTATCGGCCCTGGCCGGGCTGGGGTCGGCCAAGGGCTCCAACGAGGAGGCCTATCTGTTCCAGAAGCTGGTGCGCACCGCCTTCAAATCCAACAACGTCGATCATTGCACGCGGCTGTGCCACGCCTCGTCGGTGGCGGCATTGCTGGAGGGCATCGGCTCGGGCGCCGTCACCGCGCCGGTGGCCGAGGTCGCCCATGCCGAGGTCATCATCCTGATCGGCGCCAATCCCTCGGCCAACCATCCGGTGGCGGCCAGCGTCATCAAGAACGCGGTCAAGGCGGGGGTGCGGCTGGTGATCCTCGACCCCAGGGGCCAGGCGCTGAGCCGCTTCGCCAGCCATCATCTGCGGTTCAGGAACGGCACCGACGTGGCGCTGCTCAACGCCATGCTGCACGTCATCGTCGCCGAGCAGCTTTACGACCGCGACTTCGTGGCGGCCAGGACCACCGGCTTCGACGATCTGGCCCGCCATCTGGCGGATTATTCGCCCGAGGCCATGGCGCCGCTCTGCGGCATCGGGGCGGACACCATCCGCGAGGTGGCAAGGCTTTATGCCAAGGCGGGCTCGGCCATGATCCTGTGGGGCATGGGTGTGTCGCAGCACAGCCACGGCACCGATAATTCCCGCGCCCTGATCGCCCTGGCCCTGCTGTGCGGCCATGTGGGCAGGAAGGGCAGCGGCCTGCATCCCCTGCGCGGCCAGAACAATGTTCAGGGGGCCTCCGACGCCGGGCTGATTCCCATGATGCTGCCCGATTACGGGCGGGTGGGGGTGGAGTCCATCCGGGCGCGTTTCGAGGCCGCCTGGGGTGCGACGCTCGATTCCAAGCCCGGCCTGACCGTGGTGGAGATCATGGATGCGGCGCTGAACGGCGCCATTCGCGGCATGTATATCGAGGGCGAGAATCCGGCCATGTCCGATCCCGATCTCGGCCATGCCCGCGCCGCCTTGGCCGGGCTGGAGCATCTGGTGGTCCAGGACATCTTCCTGACCGAGACCGCCATGCTGGCCGACGTGGTGTTGCCCGCCTCCACCTTCTTCGAGAAGACCGGCACCTTCACCAACACCGACCGCCATATCCAGATGGGCCGTCAGGTCATCGGCCCGCCCGGCCAGGCCCGGCCCGACCTGTGGATCATCACCGAGATGGCGCGGCGTCTGGGGCTGAACTGGCGCCATGACGGCCCCAAGGCGGTGTTCGATGAGATGCGCGCCCTGATGCCGTCGCTTGCCGGCATCACCTGGGAGCGGCTCGAGACCGAGGGCGGCATCACTTTCCCCGGCGGCAAGGCCATCCTGTTCGACGATGCCTTCCCCACCGAGGACGGACGCGCCCGTCTGGTTCCGGCCTTCGGGCTGGCGCCCGCCGAGCAGGTGGATGAGTCCTACCCCTTCCTGCTGTCCACCGGCCGGGTGCTGGAGCACTGGCACACCGGCTCCATGACAAGACGGTCCAGCGTGCTCGATCACCTGCAATCGGCGCCGGCGGTCAATGTCAGCCCGGTTGACATGGCGGCGTTGGGAATTGGCGAAGGGGCGATTCTCCGCCTGGAAAGCCGTCGCGGCAGCATCGAGGCGGTGGCGGCGGCGGATTCGCGGCTGAAGCCGGGAACCCTGTTCATGCCGTTCTGCTTCGTCGAGGCCGCCGCCAACCTGCTCACCAATCCAATCCTGGACCCGGTGGCCAAGATTCCCGAGCTGAAAGTCTCGGCGGTGCGCCTTCATGCATTATAATGCTTCTAAGGCGGCCAAAGCGGTGATATAGTGCCGCTTGCTGTTTCAGGGGAGCGACAAGCCTTGTCCAAGACCGCATTTCAGGCGCTGGTGGCGCAGGTAACTTCTTCCATCTCCGGTTTGCCGGTGGAATCCTCGCTGCGCGCCGTGCTGGACGCCAAGTTCCCGCCCGACGGCAAGGTGTTCAAGGAGATCGAGGCCGCCTGTCACAAGGCCGTCGCCGAAGGCTGGATGTGCGAGCGCGAGCATGGCGGCATCCGCTATGGCCGCGTCATCGAGGCCTCCGACGCCCTTGACGGTTTTTCCGTCGACGTGGTCCACATGACCGACGTGGTCGGTCCCCATCACCGCCATCCGGCGGGCGAGATCGACATGATCATGCCCATCAGCCCCGACGCCAGGTTCGACAATGCCCCGCGCGGCTGGCTGGTCTACGGACCTGATTCGGCGCACCGGCCCACCGTCAGCGGAGGCGCCGCCCTGGTGCTCTATCTGCTGCCCGGCGGCCAGATCGACTTCACCCGCGCCAAGTAACCGCCATGTGGCGCGAGCATCAGCACGGCTTGATCGACCTGGGCGACCAGAGCCTCGAATACCGCTGGGTCCATCCCCTTAAGGAAGGGCTGCCCACCCTGGTCTTCCTGCACGAGGGCCTGGGCTGCGTCGCCATCTGGAAGGATTTTCCCGACCGGGTGGCCGAGGCGACGGGATGCGGGGTATTCATCTATTCCCGCGCCGGATATGGCCGCTCCAGCCCGGTTCAGGTGCCGCGCCCCCTGACCTATATGCATCACGAGGGGCTGGACGTGCTGCCCCGTCTGCTGTCGGCTCTCAAGCTGGGCCGCGTCATTCTGGTGGGCCATTCCGACGGCGCCTCCATCGCCCTGGTCCATGCCGGCGGCACGCCTGCAGCGGACGTGGCGGGAGTCATCGCCCTGGCGCCCCATGTGAGGAATGAAGAGATCTGCGTCGCCTCCATCCGCGAGGCCAAGACCGCCTATGAGAGCGGCGATCTGCGGGCGCGGCTGACCAAGCTGCATCATGACAACGTGGATTGCGCCTTCTGGGGCTGGAACGGCGCCTGGCTCGATCCCGAGTTCATGCAATGGAACCTGGAGGAATACCTGCCCGGCATCAAGGTGCCGGTGATGGTGATCCAGGGCCGCCAGGACGAGTACGGATCCAGCGTCCAGTACGAGCCCATCCGCGCCAGGGCCGGGGCGGAGATCCTCCTGCTCGACCGTTGCCGCCATTCCCCTCACAAGGACCAGGCCGACCAGGTGCTTGCCGCCATCGGCCGCTTCGTCCATTCCCTAGGATAAGACCATGATCCGTCTGCAAAGCTTTCTGTCCGGCCGCTGGCAGGACGGCACCGGCGCCGGTGCCCAACTCATGGACCCGGTCAGCGGCGAGGTGATCGCCACCGCCTCGGGCGACGGCCTCGATCTGGCCGCGGCTCTGGCCTTCGCCCGCACCAAGGGCGGCCCGGCGCTCCGCGCCCTGAATTTCGCGCAGCGGGCCGGGCTGATCAACGAGGTGGCGCGGGTTCT
>JACQAD010000010.1 GCA_016195125.1 Magnetospirillum sp. | reverse complement strand
CAAGTCGGCCAGCGATTTCTATACCGCCGGCGGCGGTATCACCGGCTTCCAGAACGGTCTGGCCATCGCCGGCGATTACATGTCGGCGGCGACCCTGCTGGGTCTGTCGTCCATGGTGTTCGCCAAGGGTTTCGACGGCTTCATCTACACCATCAGCTTCTTCGTCGGCTGGCCCATCATCCTGTTTCTGCTGGCCGAGCGCCTGCGTAATCTGGGCCGCTACACCTTCGCCGACATCGCGTCCTACCGGCTGGATCAGTCCAAGGTGCGCACCTTTGCCGCCATGGGTTCCCTGACGGTGGTGTGTTTCTACCTGATCGTCCAGATGGTCGGCGCCGGTCAGCTGATCAAGCTGCTGTTCGGCCTGGATTACACCGTGGCGGTGATCATCGTCGGCGTGCTGATGGTGGTTTACGTGACCTTCGGCGGCATGATCGCCACCACCTGGGTGCAGATCATCAAGGCCTGCCTGCTGCTGGGCGGTGGCGTCCTGCTGTGCGCCCTGGCCCTGTCCAAGTTCGGCTTCAGCCTGGAAATCATGGCCGGCAAGGCCGTGGAGGCCCATAAGGAAGGCGTCAAGATCATGGGGCCGGGCACCTTGCTGGCCGATCCGGTCTCGGCGGTGTCGCTGTCGCTGGGTCTGGTGTTCGGCACCGCCGCCCTGCCGCATATCCTCATGCGCTTCTTCACCGTTCCCAATGCCAAGGAAGCACGCAAGAGCGTGTTCGTGGCCTCGGGCTTCATCGGCTTCTTCTTTCTGGTGGTCTGCATCCTCGGCCTGGCGGCGGTCAGCATCGTCGGCACCGACCCGCAATTCTTCGAGGGCGGCAAGGTCGGCGGCAAGCTGCTGGGCGGCGGCAACATGCCGGTGATGCATCTGGCCAAGGCCCTGGGCGGCGACCTGTTCCTGGGCTTCCTGTCGGCGGTGGCCTTCGCCACCATCCTGGCGGTGGTGTCTGGTCTGGCCCTGGCCGGCGCCTCGGCCATCGCTCATGACATCTATGCCCGCGTCATCCGCAAGGGCCACGCCACCGAGGCCGAGGAGATGCGGGTCTCCAAGCTGGCCTCGCTGTTCCTGGGCGTCATCGGCGTCATCCTGGGCATCATGTTCGAGAAGCAGAACGTGGCCTTCCTGGTCGGCCTGACCTTCGGCATCGCGGCTTCGGCCAATTTTCCGGTACTGTTCCTGTCCATGTACTGGAAGGGCCTGACCACCCGCGGCGCCCTGTGGGGCGGCATTGCCGGCCTGATCTCGGCGGTGACCTGCGTGGTGCTGTCCAAGGCGGTGTGGGTGGTGGTGCTGAACTTCCCGGCCCCGATCTTCCCCTACGAGCATCCGGCCCTGTTCTCCATGACCCTGGCCTTTGCCGTGACCATCATCGTCTCCAAGTTGGACGGCAGTGAAACCGCCAAGGCCGAGAAGGCTCTGTTCGAGGACCAATACGTCCGCGCCCAGACCGGAATCGGAGCGGCCAGCGCCTCCAATCACTGATAATTCCTCCCGCAAACTGAAAAACCCGCCGAAGTTTGTCTTCGGCGGGTCATTTTTTGAGCATTGCCCGTTGACAAGGCGCCACCCTGATCGGAAATATCGGGCCGGGCGGGCAGCGGCGGAGGCCCGGCACCTTGAACCATGTCCGGGGGCTCATGCCATGCGCGTTTCCTTGATGGCCATTGCGTTGTCGCTGGCGGCGTTTGCCGCTCCCGCCCTGGCGGCGGAAGAGAAGGTTCTGAACATCTACAACTGGTCGGACTATATAGCGCCCGACACGTTGGAGAAGTTCACCGCCCAAACCGGCATCAAGGTCAATTACGACGTCTACGACAGCAATGAAGTGCTGTCGGCCAAGCTGCAGGCCGGCAAGTCCGGTTACGACGTGGTGTTCCCCTCGGCCTCGCCCTTCCTGGCCAGCCAGATCAAGGCCGGTATCTATCAGAAGCTCGACCGCGCCAAGCTATCCAATTACGGCAATCTGGATGCCCAGGTGATGGTGACCCTGGGGCGTGCCGCCGATCCCGGCAATCTCTACGCCATTCCCTACATGATCTCGTCCACCGGCTATGGCTACAACATCGACAAGGTGGTCAAGGCGGCGCCGGGCATGGCGCTGGACGGTTGGTCGGCCCTGTTCGACCCCAATCAGGTCTCCAGGCTCAAGGGGTGCGGCGTCAGCCTGCTGGACGCCGCCACCGAGGTGTTTCCGGCCGCCCTGGTCTATCTGGGCCGCAACGGCGCCTCCCTGGATTCCGCCGATCTCAAGGCGGCGGCCGAGGCGGTGAGCAAGGTCCGCCCCAGCATCAAATACTTCCATTCCTCCAAATTCATCAACGATCTGGCCAATGGCGACATCTGCATGGCCCATGGCTATGTGGGCGATCTGGTCCAGGCCCGCAATCGCGCCGAGGAAGCGGGCAAGGGGGTCAAGATCAAGATCGTGATTCCCAAGGAAGGCGCCGTGGTCAACATCGACACCATGGTCATTCCCGCCGACGCGCCCCACCCGGACAATGCCCATCGCTTCATCGATTTCCTGATGAAGCCCGAGATCATCGCCGCCATTTCCAACACCACCGGCTATTCCAATGCCATCCCCGGCTCCAAGCACCTGATCAGGAAGGAAATCCAGAACGATCCGGTGATCTTTCGTCCCGACGAGGTGATCGCCAGGGAGTTCCAGGTGCCGCCGGCCGAGATGGCCAAGGAGCGCGAGCGCACCCGCCTGTGGACCAATGTGAAAACCGGGAGGTAAGGGGCGTGGCGGACAACGCGGTCAAGCGCAATGCCCCGACACCCTGGACGGACGGGGCATCGGCACCGCTGATCCATTTCGAGGGCATCTCCAAGCGCTTCGGCGATTTCGTCGCCGTGGATCATGTGGACCTCGCCATCTATCCGGGCGAGTTCTTTTCCCTGCTGGGAGCCTCGGGCTGCGGCAAGACCACCTTGCTGCGCATGCTGGCCGGATTCGAGACGCCCACCGGCGGCCGCATCCTCATCGATGGCGTCGACATGACCGGCATTCCGCCCTATGAGCGGCCGGTCAACATGATGTTCCAGTCCTATGCCCTGTTCCCCCATATGAGTGTCGAAGACAACATCGCCTTCGGCCTCAAGCAGGATGGTCTGGCCAAGGCGGTGATCAGGGACAAGGTCGCCAGATCCCTGGATCTGGTGCAGATGAGTCGCTTCGCCGGCCGCAAGCCGCATCAGCTCTCGGGTGGTCAGCGCCAGCGTGTCGCCCTGGCCCGCTGTCTGGCCAAGGAGCCCAAGGTGGTGCTGCTGGACGAGCCCCTGGCGGCCCTGGACAAGAAGCTGCGCGAGCAGACCCAGCTGGAACTGGTCAACATTCAGGACCGGGTCGGCATCACCTTCGTCATGGTCACCCACGACCAGGGCGAGGCCATGACCATGTCGAGCCGGATCGGTCTCATGAATGCCGGCCGGATCGAGCAGGTGGGCTCGCCGGTGGAGATCTACGAATATCCGGGCTCGCGGTTCGTCGCTGATTTCATCGGCGCGGCCAATATGTTTGAAGGCACGGTCAAGGGGGGGGGTGGCCGCCTCGCCATCGCCTGCCCGGAACTGGCGCATGATCTGGAGGTCGCCCATGCCGATCCGCTGCCGGCGGGCAGCGCGGTGACGGTGATGGTCCGCCCGGAAAAAATGATGATCAGCCGCGACAAACCGGAAGCCGGCCTCAACTGGGCCGAGGGTGTGGTCGCCGATATCGCCTATCTGGGCGACGTCTCCATCTATCACGTCCGCCTGACCTCGGGACGCAAGGTCCAGGCGCTGCAGACCAACCTGCGCCACACCGAGGAACAGCGCCTGACCTGGGACGATGCGGTGCATCTCTCCTGGCATCCGGCCAACGCCCTGGTCCTGACGCGATGAAGGCGGTCAGCGGCCGGGCGGGGCGGTTCCTGGTGGGGCTGGCGCCCTATGCCTGGCTGGTCCTGTTCTTCCTGATCCCCTTCCTGATCGTCTTCAAGATCAGCCTGTCGGAAGCGCGCATGGGCATTCCGCCCTACATGCCGCTGGTGGAATGGGCCGACGGCGCGGTGGCTCAGTGGCATATCAGCCTTGCCGGCTATGGCGCCTTGTTCAGCGACGATCTCTACGCCCTGGCCTATCTCAGTTCGTTGCGGCTGGCGGCCATTGCCACGATCGGCTGTCTGTTGCTGGGCTATCCCGCCGCCTATGCCATCGCGCGGTCGCCCGGCCATGTGCGGCAGCCGCTGCTGATGCTGGTGGCCTTGCCGTTCTGGACCTCGTTCCTGATCCGCGTCTATGCCTGGATCGGCATCCTCAAGAACGAAGGCCTGCTCAACATGGCGTTGCAGGCGCTGGGTATCATCGACGAGCCCCTGCAAATTCTCGAGACCGATTGGGCGGTCAGCATCGGCATGATCTATTCCTATCTGCCGTTCATGATCCTGCCGCTATACGCGACGCTGGAGAAGATGGATCTGTCCCTGCTGGAGGCCGCCGCCGATCTGGGCTGCAAGCCGTTCAAGGCCTTTCTGGCGGTGACGCTGCCCCTATCCATGCCCGGCATCATCGCCGGGTCCATGCTGGTGTTCATCCCGGCGGTGGGCGAGTTCGTCATTCCCGATCTGCTGGGCGGTCCCGACACGCTGATGATCGGCAAGGTGCTGTGGGCGGAATTCTTCGACAACCGCGACTGGCCGGCGGCGTCGGCGGTGGCGGTGGCCATGCTGGTGGTCTTGGTGGTGCCGATCATGGCCTTTCAGCATTTCGAGACCAAGCGGGCGGAGCGTGAGGGATGAACAACCGCGCCGCCGCCCTTTATACCGCCCTGGCCCTGGTCTACGCCTTTCTGTACCTGCCCATCGTCCTGCTGGTCATTTATTCCTTCAACGCGTCCAGGCTGGTGACGGTTTGGGGGGGCTTTTCCACCAAATGGTATGGCGAGCTGATGCATGACCATCAGGTTCTGGACGCCGCCTGGCTGTCCATCAAGATCGCCTTGATGAATGCCACCCTGGCCACTTTGCTGGGAACCCTGGCGGCGGTGGTGCTGGTCCGCTTTCAGCGCTTTCCCGGCCGCGCCCTGTTCACCGGCATGGTCTCGGCGCCCCTGGTGATGCCCGAGATCATCACCGGTCTGGCCCTGCTGCTGCTGTTCGTGGGCATGGAGCATCTGATCGGCTGGCCCGACGGACGGTCCATGACCACCATCGTCATCGCCCATGTGACCTTCAGCCTGTCCTTCGTCACCGTGGTGGTGCGGTCGCGCCTGTCCCAGATGGACCGGTCGCTGGAGGAGGCGGCCATGGATCTGGGGGCCCGGCCGCTGACCGTGTTTCTGCGTATTACGCTTCCCATCATCGCGCCGTCATTGGTGGCGGGGTGGCTGCTGGCCTTCACCCTCTCGGTGGACGACGTGGTGATCTCGGCCTTTGTCTCGGGGCCGGGCTCGACGCCCCTGCCCATCGTCATCTTCTCCAAGGTGCGATTGGGCGTCAGTCCCGAGATCAATGCGCTCGCCACCATCGTGGTGGCCCTGGTGGGGGTGGCCATCGCCATCGCCGGCCGGGTGATGATGCGCAACGAGCGCGCGTCCGGCGGATGAGCCTTTTTCTGATTCAGGCGGCCCTGATCATCGGATTGCCCTATGGCCTGTGGCGCCTGCGCCTGATCGGCTGGCTGATGCCCCTGGCGGCGGTGCAGATCGCCATCGGCATTGCCCTGGGGCCGAGCCTGTTGGGTTGGGTTGCCCCTGGGCTATGGGGGGCGCTGTTTCCATCCTGGTCCCTGGCGGCACTGGACGGCCTGATCTGGCTGGCCATGGTGTTCTTCGCTTTTTCCATCGGCCTGCATTTCGATTTGGCCCAGATTCGGGGGCAGGGGCGATGCTTCTCCATTCTCGCGGCCTCCAGCGTGGCCGTTCCGGCTCTGGCGGGGGCGGCGGCAGGCTGGACGCTGTTCCAGGCGGTGCCGGCGGCGGTGGGAGGCATGGCGACCCGGCCGCTGTTTGCGTGCGCCATGGGAATCGCCGCCGGGGTGACGGCCTTGCCGGTCCTGGGCGCGGTCCTGCGCGAGATGGGGCTGGAGAAGGATCGGGTCGGGGTGATGGCGCTGGGGGCGGCGGCGTTCAACGATGCCGCCTTGTGGGTAGCGGTGGCGCTGGTGTTGGCGGCAGGACGGGGCGGTGACGTCTGGGAGGCTGGATGGGTGGCCCTGGGCGCCGCCGGGTTTGCCGCCGTAATGGTCTGGGTGGTGCGGCCGCTGCTGCACCGGCTGTTCGCCGATGGTGCCGTGCATCAGCGCGACGTCGTGGTCCTGACGGTTGGCTTGGCCATGTCAAGCCTTGCCACCGAGGCCATCGGCGTTCACGCCATCATCGGTGCCTTTTTGTTCGGAGCGGTAATGCCGCGCCCGGTGGCCGCCACGATCGTCGGCAGCTTCGAAACCTTCGTGCAAGTGGTCCTGTTGCCGTTCTTTTTCATCTCCGTCGGCCTCAAGACCCGGATCGAATTGGCCGGTAGCGGAATGACAGTGTTTTGGGTGATGAGTGCGGTGGCCATCATCGGCAAGCTGATTTCGGCCCTTCCCGCCTGGATGGGCGGCTGCACGCCACGCGATTCCTTGATGCTGGGTGCGCTGCTGACCTGTAAGGGACTGATGGAGCTGGTGGTGTTGACCTTGCTGGCGCAGGCGGGGCTGCTGTCGGAAAGCGGCTATGGCGCCATGGTTCTGATGGCCCTGTTCGCCACCGCGCTGACCAAGCCGCTGGTGCGGCTGGCGGCGCGGATTTGAACGGCAGATATCAGAAGTCGCGCAGCACCTTGGCGGAGGCATTGCTCGTTTCTGAGCTCGTACTGATCCAACTGCCAGCTGGCGTTGCGGTTCTCGCTCATCAGCATGGCGGCTTCGGTCTGCATCTGGGTGGCTTCGACCAGCAGGCGGGCGGCGTTGGCGGCATTCTTGGCGGTGGGCGTGGAGGCGCCGGCGGCGGCCATCTGGGCCGAGGCGGCAGAGCGGTCGTCGCCCTTGAGCCAGATATGGGCCCAGGCCTTCCAGGCGGCACCGGCTTCGATGTCCAGGGCGTAGAGGACCGCGTAGGCCACCGCCTGGGTGACGGTCAGATCCTGGGTGCTCATGTGCTCTCGCCTCCTTGGGCGGCGGGGGCATTGGGATTGGCCCGGCGCTTGACGGTCTTGGGGTCGACGGTGATGGGGCGGTAGATCTCGATGCGCGCCCCTTCCTCCACCACGATGTCCAGGGTGGTGGGCTTGCCGAAGATGCCGACCTTCTGGGTTTCCAGGTCGATTTCGGGGAATTGGTGCAAGATGCCCGATTTCTCGATGGCGTCCTTGACCGTGGCGCCTTCGGGCACGTCGATATTCAGCCAGACTTGACGCGACGGCAGGGCGTAGACGATTCCGACTTTCATGGTCCAGGCTCTCCGTTAGACGCTGTGGGCGCCGGCCATCTTGATCTCCTTGCCCGAGGCAAGATCGATCAGACGCTTGGCGACCACCATCAGGCCGGCGATCAGGAAGCCGCCCGGCGGCAGGATCAGCACCAGGATGCCCCAATCGGCGGGCATGACCCGGCTTTCCAGGAAATGGAAGCTCGGTCCCAGCAGCAGGGCGGCATCGGCGAACAGGGTGCCCTGGCCGATGATCTCGCGCACGGCGCCGATGGCGGTCAGCGCCAGGGTGAAGCCGATGCCCATGAACAGGCCGTCCAGGAAGGAGGGCAGCACCGGCTCCTTGGCGGCGAAGGCCTCCAGGCGGGCCAGGGGCAGGCAGTTGGAGACGATCAGGGGAATGAACAGACCCAGCACCTTGTAAAGCTCGTGCATCCAGGCGTTCATCACCAGATCGACGAAGGTGACGTTGGCGGCGACGATCAGGATGTAGACCGGGATGCGCACCTCGTGCGTCACCCAGTTGCGGAACATGGCCACCATCAGGTTCGACGCGGCCATCACCACGGCGGTGGCCAGTCCCATGCCGAATCCGTTGGTGGCGGTGCCGGTCATGGCCATGGTCGGGCACATGCCCAACAGCATGCACAGCACGCCGTTGTTCTCCCACAATCCGTCCTTGATGATCTGTCCGTATTTTGCAGACATCACTTCTTCTCCATCATGGCGGAAGAGTTGGCAGCGAAGAATTCCAGACCGTGGCGGATGCCGCCGACCACGGCGCGCGGCGTGATGGTGGCGCCCGAGAACTGGTCGAACTGGCCGCCGTCCTTCTTGACCTTCCACTTGTCCACCGGCGGATTGCCGAGGCTGAGGCCGGTAAAGCGCGAGATCCAGTCGGTCTTGGCGGGGTCGATCTTGTCGCCCAGGCCGGGAGTCTCCTTATGGGCGATGACCGACACGCCCAGCAGCTTGCCATCGGGCGTGATGCCCAGCATCAGCTTGATGGGGCCGCCATAGCCGCCCGAGGCGTCCATCTCATAGGCGAGACCGGTGACGGAACCGGCCTTCATGGCGCGGTAGACGACGACGTCCTTGCCCTCTTCGTTCTTCAGGGTGACGGCGTCGATCACCGGATTGTTGTCGTGGATCGTCTTGGGGATGACCTGGGCCAGCGAGTTCATCTTGTCCTCCAGGGCGCGATCCTTGATCGGCTCCTTGGTGGCGATGTCGGTGGCGGCCAGCATCACCCCGAACCCGGCGCAGAAGGTGCCGAGAATGGTGGCGTGGACCCAGGTGGGCCGAATGGTCGCGCTCATTTATCCCCCCTCAGCGCCAGCGGCTCGCCCTTGCGGGTACGGCCAAAGACACGCGGCCTGAAATGTTGGTCGAGAATGGGTGTCAGCGCGTTCATCAGCAGCACGGCGAAGGCCACGCCTTCGGGATAGCCCGCATAGGTGCGGATGATCCAGGTCAGCAACCCGATTCCGAAGCCGAAGGCCAATTGGCCCGACTTGGACACCGGCGAGGTGACGTAATCGGTGGCGATGAAGAAAGCGCCCAGGAACGATGCGCCCGACAGCAGATGGAAGAAGCCGCTGGCATGACGGGTGGGGTCGATGGCGTTGAAGAGAGTCCCCATGATGAACAAGGTCGCCAGCATGGACACCGGAATGTGCCAGGAGATGATCTTGCGCCACATCAGGAACAGGCCGCCCAGCAGGATCAGCAAGGCCGCCGTCTCGCCCAGGCTCCCCGCCCGGCTTCCCATCAAGGCGTCCATAGGCGCATAAAACCCCGCCAGTGCATGTTGAAGATCGATGCCGCGCGTAAATTCAGTCTTGACATG
>JACQAD010000009.1 GCA_016195125.1 Magnetospirillum sp. | reverse complement strand
TACTCGAAGAACCCGGGCGGCATATATTCCTCGCAAGCAGGCCTTGAAGACCATCCAACTCCATGGCTTGAACGCGCTTTGTGAAGTGGTCAAATACCTTTCTCACGCGGTTGGCTTGCCGCTTGACCGGTCTTCCCTCTGCCTTGAGGGGAATGACACCGTCCCACTTGCTGTTCGCCATGGTGTCAAAAACGTCTCGTATCGTCTCCGAAGCTAGGAGCCGCGGACCCAGCGATTCTGCGGTTACGGGGTCAATGAAGCCGATTTGCCTCTGGGTTTCGTGGGCGATGTCTGGCACCAAAGCCTTTGCTCTTTCCCGACACGCGATAAGCAATAAGAAAATGCTGGTGAGGCGTTGCTGACCATCGACTATCACAATCTTCCCATCGGATAAGACTGAGACGTCCAGTAGGATGCTTCCTAGGAAGAGCCCCCTCTTTCCTCTCGATTCAACTTCCAAATCATCAAGGAACTCCTCAACCTCGGTTGCTGTCCAGGCGTAAGGACGCTGAAACTTGGGAACTTCAAACCGGGTCTGTAACGCCAGGAGCTCGCCGATGGTGGTCGGACTTGGGGCTATCATGGCGTCGGATCGTAGCAGATCGATTACCTGCGATCAATTCAAGGCCGAGCAGTCGCGGCCGGCAAGGACGCCCCCTGGGGGGAACCTTCGTGCCTTAGCTAGAACCGCATGCTACTGCGCCGGGACTCAGCCCAAAGGGCAACTGTTCCACCGAAAAGAAGAAAAGGGCCCCGCATTTCTGCGGGGCCCTCGGTTTTCTCTAGCCACTAGCCACTGACCTCTAGCAACTGCTCTTAGTACATATCCCCCATGCCGCCGTGACCGCCGGGGCCCGCGGGAGCCTTCTTCTCCTCGGGCAGCTCGGCGACCAGGGCTTCGGTCGTCAGCATCAGCGAGTCGATGGAGCCGGCGTTCTGCAGCGCGGTGCGCACCACCTTGGTGGGGTCGAGCACTCCGGCCTTGACCAGGTCTTCGAGTTCGCCGGTGAGGGCGTTGAAGCCGAAGTTCGAGTCCTTGGAATCGCGGACTTTGCCCAGAACCACCGCGCCCTCCTCGCCGGAGTTGGCCACGATCTGGCGCATGGGCTCCTCGAGCGAGCGGCGGACGATGTTGGCGCCGATCAGCTCATCGTGCTCGAGCTTCAACTTCTCGATGGCCGGGACGCAGCGCACCAGGGCCACACCGCCGCCGGGGACGATGCCTTCCTCGACCGCGGCGCGGGTGGCGTGCATGGCGTCCTCGACCCGGGCCTTCTTTTCCTTCATTTCGGTCTCGGTCGCCGCGCCGACTTTGATGACGGCCACTCCGCCCACCAGCTTGGCCAGTCGCTCTTGCAACTTCTCCTTGTCGTAGTCGGAGGTGGTCTTCTCGATCTGGGTGCGGATCTCCTTCACCCGGCCTTCGATCTCGGAAGACTTGCCCTTGCCCTCGACCAGGGTGGTGTTGTCCTTGTCGATGGTGACCTTCTTGGCGAAGCCCAGGTCCTCCATCTTGACGTTCTCCAGCTTGATGCCCAGGTCCTCGGTGAGGGCCTTGCCGCCGGTGAGGATGGCGATGTCCTGGAGCATGGCCTTGCGGCGATCGCCGAAGCCCGGAGCCTTCACCGCCGCGACCTTGAGGCCGCCGCGCAGCTTGTTGACCACCAGGGTGGCCAGAGCCTCGCCCTCGATGTCCTCGGCGATGATGACCAGCGGACGGCCGGACTGCACCACCTGCTCGAGCACGGGCAGCAGCGGCTGGAGGCCGGACAGCTTCTTCTCGTGCAGGAGGATGTAGGGGTTGTCGAGCTCGACGGTCATCTTCTCGGCATTGGTCACGAAGTACGGGCTGGTGTAGCCACGGTCGAACTGCATGCCCTCGACCACGTCCAGCTCGGTGTCCAGGCCCTTGGCTTCCTCGACGGTGATGACACCCTCGTTGCCGACCTTTTCCATGGCCTTGGCGATCATGTCGCCGATTTCCTTCTCGCCATTGGCGGAGATGGTGCCGACCTGGGCGATTTCGGCGTTGGTGGCGACCTTGCGCGACCGCTTCTTGACGTCCTCGACCACGGCGGCGACGGCGAGATCGATGCCGCGCTTCAGATCCATGGGGTTGAGGCCGGCGGCCACGGCCTTGACGCCCTCGCGGACGATGGCCTGGGCCAGAACGGTGGCGGTGGTGGTGCCGTCACCCGCCAGATCGGCGGTCTTCGAGGCCACTTCGCGCACCATCTGGGCGCCCATGTTCTCGAACTTGTCGGCCAGCTCGATCTCCTTGGCGACGGTGACGCCGTCCTTGGTGATGCGCGGAGCGCCGAACGACTTCTCGATGACCACGTTGCGGCCCTTGGGGCCCAGGGTCACCTTGACGGCGTCGGCGAGGATGTCCACGCCGCGCAGCATGCGGGTGCGGGCATCGGTGGAGAATTTGACTTCCTTGGCAGCCATGTGTCTAAACCTCTGATTCGATTAGGAGAGAATGCCGAGAATGTCGGTCTCTTTCATGATCAACAGCTCTTCGCCGTCGAGCTTGACCTCGGTGCCGGACCACTTGCCGAACAGCACGCGGTCACCGGCCTTGACGTCGAGAGCGACGACCTTGCCGTCTTCGCCACGGGTGCCGGAGCCAACGGCCACGACTTCACCCTGCATGGGCTTTTCCTTGGCGGTGTCGGGGATGATGATGCCGCCAGCGGTCTTTTCTTCCGCATCGAGGCGCTTCACCAGCACGCGATCATGGAGCGGTCGGAACTTCATTAGGGAATACCTCCGAAAAACAATTCGATATCACCGGGGCGCTGTTAGCACTCTCCAGCGACGAGTGCCAACCATCTAGGATTGGGTTGGGCCGGAGTCAAGCAAGTTCGGATGAAATTTATACGCCTCCCAATGCGTATTTCCGTCAACGCGCTGTTTCTGATCGATAATTTTCCGCCATGGACTCGCCACGATTCGCACCTACATTGAGGGCACCTGTTTCGCAACCGGGAAGCCATCATGAACCCCTCCGAACGTGATCTGATCCAAAGCGTGTTCGACCGCCTGTCGCGCCTGGCCGGCGGCCCCAAGGACCGCGAGGCCGAGGCGCTGATCGCCGAGCGCATGCGCGCCGTGCCCGACGCCGCCTATAATCTGGTGGAAGCGGTGGTGGTCCAGGAAATGGCCATCAAGGAGCACGAGGCCCGCATCCGCGACCTGGAGGCCCGCCTGAGCGCCCAGCCCCAGCAGGCCCCCGCCGGCGGCTTCGCCGGAGCGGCCGCCAATCCCTGGGGCGGTGGCCGCGGCTCGGTGCCGCAGGTGCCGCCGCAGCAATATGCCCAACAACAGCAGCAACAGCAGCAATACGCGCCGCAATCTCCCTGGGGCGGCCAGCCCTCGGCCGGCGGCAGCTTCCTGCGCACCGCCGCCGGAGCCGCGGTCGGCGTGGCCGGCGGCATGCTCCTGGCCAACGGCATCTCAAGCATGTTCGCCGGCGGTCATGCCGGCGGCTCGCCCTGGGGCGGCGGCGCCCAGCCCGCCTCGGAGACCATCACCGAGAACACCACCGTCAACAATTACTATGGCTCGGCCCCGCCCGACACCGGTGCCGCTCCGCAGGTCAGCTACGACACCAACGTCTCCGATGAGGGCGGCTATGGCGGCGATTTCGATCCCGGCTACGACGATGGCGGCGGTGATTTCTGAGGTCATTGCCTTTGCGAAGGCCGCTCCCGTATAACGGGGGCGGTTTTCATTCCAGCGAGCCCGATATGATCCTCTATACCCTGCGCTGCTCACACGATCACCATTTCGAGGAATGGTTCTCCAACAGCGCCGAATACGACACCAGGAAGGATGACGGCGCGCTCTCCTGTCCCGAATGCGGCGACAAGGAGGTGGCCAAGGCCATCATGGCCCCCAATGTGGGCAAGTCCCGCTCCGCCCCCGCTCCGGCGCCGTCCTGCGGCACCCCCATGGGCTGCGGCGGCTGCCCCATGGCCGGACAGCATTAAGTCGCTAGCGGCATCACCATGATCAGCGGAGTGGTGCCCTATCCTTTGTCGACGCTGTCGAGCAGCGCCAGCAGCCCGGCCAGGATCTGTCTGGGGCTGGGCGGGCAGCCGGGGATGTGCAGGTCCACCGGCACCACCTCGTGGACTCCCCCCAAGACGGCGTAGGAGCCGGCGAAACAGCCGCCATCCTTGCCGCAATCGCCCATGGCCACCACCCAGCGTGGTTCGGGCGTGGCCTCGACCGTGCGCCTCAGGGCCTCGGCCATGTTGACCGTCACCGGCCCCGTCACCAGCAGCACGTCGGCATGGCGGGGACTGGCGACGAAACGGATGCCGAAGCGCTCCAGATCGTACACCGGGTGATTGACCGAGTGGATCTCCAGTTCACAGCCGTTGCACGAGCCGGCGTCCACGGCGCGGATGGATAGAGAGCGCCCGAGGCGCGCCCGCGCCCTCTCGCCCAGGGCGGCGGCCAGTTCGGCCAATCCGTCGGGATCGGGCAGGCTCTTCTCGGCCATGGTGTGGGGGCCATGGACCAGATTGCGGAACAGCAGCTTGGCGATGGGCGGGATCATAGATCATGCCCCGAATACGAGCAGTTGAACGACTTGTTGCACAGCGGGAAGTCGGCGACGATGTTGCCCTCGATGGCGGCTTCCAGCAACGGCCACTGGAAGTGCGATGGGTCATGGGGGTGGCAGCGCAGCACGGTGCCGTCCTCGGCCAGACGCACCCAGACCAGCACTTCGCCCCGGAAGCTTTCCACCACCGCCATGCCCTCGCCCGCCCTATGAGGCAACGGAACCTGGAAGGCGCCCTCGGGCATCTCGTGCAGGATGCGATTGATGAGGTGGAGCGATTCCCGCGCCTCGGCGAAGCGCACCAGCACCCGGGCGTTGACATCACCCTCGGTCACGACCGGAACCGTCATATCCAGCTTGTCGTAGGGCGGGTAGCCGGGGGCCAGCCGGGCATCGTGGCCACGGCCCGAGGCCCGGCCGACGAAACCGCCGGCCCCGAAGCGATGAACCAGGGCGGCGGGCGCGATGCCGGTCCCAATGGTGCGATCGGACAGGGAGGGAGTGTTCTCATAGAGCTTGAAGGCGCGGCTCAGCATTTTTTCGAAGCCGTGGAGCAGGTGCTTCAAGGCCTCGGCACCCTCGTCCGACAGGTCGTGGGCGACGCCGCCGGGGATGATGCGGTCCATGTTGAAGCGATGGCCGAACAGGGAATCGTTGGCCCGCAGGATCTTCTCGCGCAGGACGCCCATATTGGACAGCATCACCGCGAAGGCGGCGTCGTTGCACACCGCGCCGATGTCGAAGACGTGATTGGCCACCCGTTCCAACTCGGCCATCAGGGCCCGGACCCAATGGGCGCGCGGGGGAACCTCGCAGCCGGTGGCGGCCTCGACGGCGCGGGCGAAGGCCAGGGAATAGGCCACCGTCGAATCGCCCGAGACCCTGGCGACGATACGGGCCGCTTGGTCAAGGGGCTTACCGGTCAGAAGGCCTTCGATGCCCTTGTGGACATAGCCCAGGCGTTCCTCCAGCCGGACCACCGCCTCGCCCTGGCAGTGAAAGCGGAAATGGCCGGGCTCGATCACCCCGGCATGGACCGGCCCCACCGGAATCTGGTGCAGCCCCTCGCCCACCGCCTTCAGGAAGGGATAGGCGTAGGGACCTATGGCGGCGGGCAGCGGCTCGGCGCCCAGGGGCTGGCGGCACGCCCAGCGGCCGTGATCCAGCCAGGGCCGCCGGTCCTCGGTTGCCATCGGGCTCAGGCCCCAGAGGTCATGAATGGTCCGCTCGATGCGGATCACGCCCGGGCGAACCTTGCCCAGACCGAGATAGCGGCCGTCGGGACAGGGCAGCGAGGCGACGGCCATATCGCCGCTCTCGTCATCCCTGAGCGCCACATGGATGTGGTCGGCTTCGCCCCACTCGGCCATCACCGACCATTCCACCACCGGCAGGCGTTCGACCAGGGCCTTCCAGGCCCGCTGGTCCAGCACGAAACGCGGCCACGGCCGGTGGCCCTCCACCGGCAGGCCATAGGACAGGAAGTCCAGCAGGGAGACGTCTCCGATCATCCCAGCATCCTC
>JACQAD010000120.1 GCA_016195125.1 Magnetospirillum sp. | reverse complement strand
GCCGCCTTCCTTCATCTCGTGATAGAAGTCGTTACCCTCACGCGTACGCTCGCCGACGCCGGCGAACACCGAGTAACCACCGTGGGCCTTGGCGATATTGTTGATCAGTTCCATGATCAGCACGGTCTTGCCCACGCCGGCGCCGCCGAACAGGCCGATCTTGCCGCCCTTGCAATACGGAGCCAGCAGGTCGATGACCTTGATGCCGGTGACCAGGATCTCGGTCTCGGTGGACTGGTCGACGAAATCGGGGGCGTCGGCATGGATCGGCAGGGTGGCCTTGTTGCCGATGGGGCCGCGCTCGTCGATGGGCTCGCCGATGACGTTGATGATGCGGCCCAGGGTCTCGGGACCGACCGGCATCTGGATGGGCGAGCCGGTATCGACCGCCTCGGTGCCGCGGGTCAGGCCATCGGTGGAGTCCATGGCGATGGTACGCACGGTGGACTCGCCCAGATGCTGAGCGACTTCGAGAACCAGCTTCTTACCCTGATGTTCCAGGTGAAGCGCGCTGAGGATGGCCGGCAGCTGGCCGTCGAAGCGCACGTCCACGACGGCGCCCAGGACCTGGGTGATCGTGCCGACGTTCTTGTTTGCCATGGTGTGCTCCTAGTCTTCCGTCACAGCGCTTCGGCGCCGGAGATGATTTCGATCAGTTCCTTGGTGATCTGGGCCTGGCGAGAGCGATTGTACTTGATCGCCAAGGCATTGATCATTTCGCCCGCGTTGCGCGTCGCGTTGTCCATTGCGGTCATACGCGCGCCCTGTTCCGAGGCCTGGCTTTCCAGCAGGGCACGGAACATCTGGGTGGCCAGATTACGCGGCAGAATCTCGGCCAGGATTTCCTCCTCACCGGGTTCGAACTCGTAGATGGCCTTGGCCGAATTATCGGCCTTGCCGTCCTGAGCCGGAACCGGGAAGGGAATGACCTGCTGACGGGTCACTTCCTGAGCGATGGCCGACTTGAACTTGTTGTAGATCACGGTGCAGACGTCGAATTCTTCGCCGTCGAACATGGCCGCGATCTGCGATGCGACCTGATCGGCCTCGCCGAACACGATGCCCTTGCGGCCAAGCTGTTCGAAGCCTTCGATCATGTACTGGCCGTAATCACGGCGCAGCTGCTCGCGGGCCTTGCGGCCCACCGGCATGATCTTGATGATCTTGCCCTGCTTGAGCAGGTCGGCGGCCATGTGCTTGGTGGCGCGGACGATGGACGAATTGAAGCCGCCGCACAGGCCGCGGTCAGCCGTCACGGCCACCAGCAGGTGGACCTTGTCGGCGCCGGTGCCGGTCAGCATCTTGGGCGCACCCGACTGACCAGCCAGGCTGGCGGCCAGGGTGCCCAACATGCGCTCCATACGCTCGGCGAACGGCCGGGCCGCTTCCGCCGCGGTTTGCGCGCGGCGGAGCTTGGAGGCTGCGACCATCTTCATGGCAGACGTGATCTTGCGCGTCGATTTGACGCTCACGATCTTCATCCGCAGGTCTTTGAGACTCGCCATAACCTAAACTCCCAAGGGACGGTTAAGCGAAAGTCTTGGCGAACGCGTCGAGGAAAGCCTTGAGCTTCTCTTCGGTCTGCGCGCTGATCTGCTTCTCGGAGGCGATGGTGGAGAGAATCTCCGGCGCCTTCGACCGCAAATCGGCCAGCAGGGACGATTCGAAGCGGCCCACGTCGCGGACCTCGATCTTGTCGAGATAGCCACGCACGCCGGCATAGATGGAAATGACTTCCTCTTCGGTCGGCATGGGCGAGAATTGCGGCTGCTTCAAGAGCTCGGTGAGGCGGGCGCCACGGCCGAGCAGCTTCTGGGTGGCCGGGTCCAGGTCGGAGGCGAACTGCGCGAAGGCAGCCATTTCACGATACTGGGCCAGTTCCAGCTTGATCGAGCCGGCAACCTGCTTCATCGCCTTGATCTGGGCGGCGGAGCCGACGCGCGACACCGACAGACCGACGTTCACGGCGGGGCGGATGCCCTTATAGAACAGTTCGGTTTCCAGGAAGATCTGGCCGTCGGTGATCGAGATCACGTTGGTGGGGATGTAGGCGGACACGTCGTTGGCCTGGGTCTCGATGACCGGCAGGGCGGTCAGCGAGCCGGCACCGGCGGCGTCGCCCATCTTGGCGGCGCGTTCGAGCAGGCGCGAGTGCAGATAGAACACGTCGCCCGGATAGGCTTCACGGCCCGGCGGGCGGCGCAGCAGCAGCGACATCTGACGATAGGCGACGGCCTGCTTGGACAGATCGTCATAAATGATCAGGGCGTGCATGCCGTTGTCACGGAAGTACTCGCCCATGGTGCAGCCGGCGTAGGGCGCGATGAACTGCAGCGGAGCGGGCTCCGACGCGGTCGCGGCCACCACGATGGTGTAGTCCATGGCGCCGTAATCGGTCAGGGTCTTGACGACCTGGGCGACGGTGGAGCGCTTCTGGCCGACGGCGACGTAGATGCAGAACAGCTTCGCCTTCTCGTCGTTGGCGTCGTGCCAGCGCTTCTGGTTGATGATGGTATCGACCAGGATGGCGGTCTTGCCGGTCTGGCGATCGCCGATGACCAGCTCGCGCTGGCCGCGGCCGACGGGGATCAGGGCGTCCACGGCCTTGATGCCGGTGGACATGGGCTCGTGCACCGACTTGCGCGGAATGATGCCGGGGGCCTTGACGTCCACGCGCTGACGCGAGGCGGCCTCGATGGGGCCCTTGCCGTCGATGGGGTTGCCCAGGGCGTCGACGACGCGACCCAGCAGACCCTTGCCGACCGGGACGTCCACGATGGAGCCGGTCCGCTTGACGGTGTCGCCTTCCTTGATGTTGCGGTCGTCGCCGAAGATCACGACACCGACATTGTCGGTCTCGAGGTTCAGCGCCATACCCTTGATGCCACCCGGGAATTCGACCATCTCGCCGGCCTGGACCTTGTCAAGGCCGTGCACGCGGGCGATGCCGTCACCGACAGACAGCACCTGACCGACCTCGGCAACTTCCGCCTCGGTCCCGAAGGTGGCGATCTGTTGCTTGAGGATTGCGGAGATCTCCGCGGCGCGGATTTCCATTATCCAACCCCTTTCATAGCGAGCTTGAGATGCTGCAGCTTCGTCTTCAACGAGCTGTCAACCATGCGGGAACCGACCTGTACCACCAGACCGCCCAGCAAGCTGGGATCGACCTTGACGTCAACGGCGACATTGCCGCCGAAAGCCGTCTTCAAGGCGGATACAAGGGCGTCTTGCTGGGCCGGCGTGAGTGCCACGGCGGAGGCCACCGACGCGGATTGCTCTCCGCGGCGGGCCGCCAACCGGCCAAGATAAGAAGCGATCACCCCGTCGAGGGTGAAGAGCCGGCGGTTCTTGGCCGCCAGGCCGAGGAACTTGGTCGTCAGCTCGGAAAAACCGGCGGCCTTGGCAACGGCGGCGATCGCCTTGCCCTGGTCGGAACGGCTCAGCACGGGGCTGTCGACGACGCGGCGCAAATCCGCGCTTTCGCGCAGCATGGCCTGAAGCGTCTTGAGGTCGCCAGCGACCTGATCGAGGGCGCCGGAAGAATCGGCGAGCTCGAAGAGAGCGAGGGCGTAGCGGGCGGCGATCACGCCAAGAGATTCGGAAGGCACCTGGGCAAGTCCTTGGATAGGGTCGAACCGGCGGCCGTAACCTTTTGAAAGGCAACAAAATTTGCGCACCAACCGGAAAGGCCCCCCGTTGGCGCGTCGGTTAACTAGCACATCGAGTTTGGGGTTGCAAGCCGAGTCCTGCCCATTCGGGGGAGGAGTTTGCATTATCCTCCATGCACAGGGCGCGGGGCTGGCCGGGAAATGGCGGGTGGGGAGCCGGGTGGGCGGACCTACCCGCCGGGGCTTTTCGTGGCTGGGTGGAAAATTCCGGTATCCGAGGGCGGGTGGGGCGTTGACAGCAAAGGTTGTGCGCTGAACTATGGCGCGCCGTAATGGTCATGATCGGGTCGGCGATTATTTATTCCAGGGGGTGTGATGGTTAGGACGCTTTCCGCGCAAGAGCAGCCGATTTCGAAGATATTCGGCAGCGATTATGTCTTCAATATTCCCAGCTATCAGCGTCCCTACGCATGGACAATGGACCACGCCCGCGATCTTTTGGACGATCTGGTCACCTTCATGGAGTCCAGTTCAGGTTCCGTGGCGAACATGCCGCCTTATTTTTTGGGCAGCATCGTTTTGATCAAGGAAGACGGACGGACGGAAGCCGATGTGGTCGATGGGCAGCAGCGGCTTACCACCTTGACGATTCTGCTGTCGGTCATTCGGGGCAACCTGACCAATCACCGTGAGGGCATCACCCGGCTTCTTTACGAGCAGGGAGATCCCATCCTGGGGAGCACCGACAGATACAGACTCTACCTCAGGTCATGGGATCGTGATTTCTTCCAGAAGTACATTCAGCGCGAAGACGGCTTGCCGAAGCTGCTCTCCATGGGTGGCGGGTTGACTGGATCTCAGCTTCGAATTCAGGAGAACGCCATTTATTTCCATACCAGGATAAAGGAGATGACTGACGATCAGCGGCTGGCATTGGCGCAGTTCATTGTAACCCGCTGTTTCCTGGTGACGGTTTCAACCCCGGATATGGATTCCGCCTATCGCATCTTCTCGGTCCTGAACAGCCGTGGCCTGGATCTGACCGCGACCGATATTCTCAAGGCCGACATCATCGGGAAGATCGCCGAAGCCGAAAGGGACGAGTATACGGAAAAGTGGGAAACGGCCGAACGGGAGCTTGACCGCGACGGTTTTCAGGAATTGTTCAGCCACATCCGGATGATCTACCGCAAGGCCAAGCCACAGGGAACCTTGCTGAAGGAATTCAGAGATCATGTCTGCCGCAAGTATGAACCGCTGAAGCTTGTCGATGATGTCCTGCTGCCCTACGTCTCTGCCTATATGGAGGTGAGCCGAGGTGAATATGTCGCAGTTCGATCGGCGGAACAGGTCAATGAATCCCTTGGCTGGCTGGACAAGCTGGAATTCACTGATTGGGTGCCGCCCGCATTGGCATTCACCATTCGCAACCGGGCCTTCCCGGAGAAAATGGATCAGTTCTTTAAGGATCTTGAGCGGCTAGCCTACTCCCTTCTGATCACGAAGACCTGGGCCAATGGCCGTATCGAGAGATTCTCCAATCTGACCAGGGATATCGAAAGCGGTTCGAATCTGTATGCGATGAATTCGCCGCTGCAATTGACCGCGCAGGAACAATTCGACGTCTACAAGGTGCTTTCGGGGGCGTTTTACGAATCGCTATCCGCGCGGGCCCGCTCCACCGTTCTGGTCCGTCTCGATGCATTGTTGAACGGCGGAGGAGCGCGCTATGACCATGCCGTCATCACCGTCGAGCATGTGTTGCCGCAAAATCCAAAGGCCGAAAGCACATGGTTGCAATGGTTTCCCGAATCGGCAAAGCGGAGTGAGCTGGTTCACTGTCTCGGCAATCTTGCGTTGCTTACTCGAAAGAAAAACAGTGCGGCATCCAATTACGAATTCGCGACCAAGAAGGCCGCATATTTCACTCGGAATGGGGTGACGCCGTTTCCGTTGACCACGCAAGTCCTCGGCCACCAGGAATGGCGGCCCGCAATTATTGAGGCGCGTCAGCGCCAATTATTGGCCACATTGGAAACCCATTGGCGACTGGGTGGGCGGCAAGGCAAGCACTAGAAAAAGCTGTAAGGGTCCACGTCTACCTGGACCCTTACCCCCCGTGGCGCGGTCACCTTGGCCAGCCAGTCGCGCAGCAGGGCCTGGAGGTTGATGGTGCGGCCGCACTGGACCAGGAAGCGGCGGCGGTGCTTGCCGCGCAGCAGGGCCATGGGGGCGGGGGCCGGGCCGAGGATCTGGATGGATTGGGCGTGGGGGGCGGCCTTGGCCAGGGTGCGGGCGAAGCCGTCGAGCACCGCCGCATCCGGTCCCGAGAGAATCAGGGCGGCAAGGCGGCCGAAGGGCGGCATTCCGGCATCGCGCCGGAAATCCGCCTCGCGGGCCATGAATGAATCCCGCTCGCCCACTCGCAGGGCCCGCATCACCGGATGGTCGGGCTGATAGGTCTGAAGGAAGACCCGGCCGGGACGCTCGGCGCGGCCGGCGCGGCCGGCCACCTGGGACAAAAGCTGATGGGTACGCTCGCCGGCGCGCAGGTCGCCGCCTTCCAGGCCCAGATCGGCATCAACCACGCCGACCAGGGTCAGCATGGGAAAATGATAACCCTTGGCGACGATCTGGGTGCCGACCAGCAGGTCGACCTCGTGGTCGGAGACCCGGCGGACGAACTCGGCGGCGGCATGGGGGCCGGAACAGGTGTCCGAGGTCATGACCGCGATGCGGGCCTGGGGGAACAGCTTGGCGGCTTCCTCGGCTACCCGCTCGACACCGGGGCCGCAGGCGGCGAAGCTGTCCTCGGCCTCGCATTCCGGGCATTTGGGCGGCAGGCGGATGTGGTGGCCGCAATGGTGGCAGATCAGGCGGCTCGCCGATCTGTGCTCCACCAGCCAGGCGGTGCAATGGGGGCATTGCAGGCGGTGGCCGCAGGTCCGGCACAGGGTCAGCGGCGCATAGCCGCGCCGGTTGAGATACAGCATGGCCTGCTCACCGGCGGCGAAGACCTCTTCCATGGCCTCCACCAGAACAGGGCTCAGCCAATGGGCGCGAGGCGGCGGGTGGCGGCGCAGATCGATGGTCTGGATAAGGGGCAGCACCGCCCCGGCGTGGCGGTCGGGCAGGTGGACCAGTCCGTAGCGCCCGGCCTGGACGTTGGCGAGGCTTTCCAGGGATGGGGTCGCCGAGGCCAGCACCACCGGAAAGCCGCCCAGCTGACCGCGCACCACCGCCATGTCGCGGGCGTGGTAGCTGACATGGTCCTCCTGCTTGAAGGCGCCGTCATGCTCCTCGTCGACCACGATCAGGCCGAGATCGGCGAAGGGCAGGAACAGGGCCGAGCGGGCTCCCACCACCACGTGGGCCTCGCCGTTGGCCACCGCCCGCCAGGTCTCGCGCCGCCTGGCATCGCCCAGATCGGAATGCCACAGGGCCGGGGCGACGCCGAAACGGCGCTTGAACCGCTCCAGCCATTGCGCCGACAGGGCGATCTCGGGCAACAGCACCAGCACCTGAACACCCTTGGCCAGGGCTTCGGCCACCGCCTCGAAATAGACCTCGGTCTTGCCCGATCCGGTGACGCCGTCGATCAGGGTGACGGCAAAGCCCTTGTCCAGGGCGGCGACCAGGATATCGGCGGCCTCCTGCTGGCCCGGCGACAATTCCGCCCGGCTCAGGGTGAGGTCGGGGGCGGCGAAGGCGGGGGGCGGTGCCATCTCCACCGGTTCCAGCGCCCCGGCCTCCACCAGACCCTTGACCACCGCCGGGCCCACGCCGGCCTCGCGGGCGAGGTCGGCGGGCGCCAGGGGCGGCAGGGCGGTCATCGCCTCCAGCACCTTGCGCCGGGCCGGGGTGTCCTTGAATTCGGGCGGGGCCGGGGCGCGGCGCAGCGCCATCAGGGGGCGGGCCGGCTCCAGGGCGGCGGGCACGCTCATGGCCATTTTCAGCACCGCTCCGGGCAGCGCCAGCGTGTAGCGGGCCACCCAGTCGATGAAGCCTCTCGACACCTCGGGCAGGGGGCGGGCGGGCAGGCGGCGGATCACCGGGCGCAGTTTGGCGGCATCGATGTCGCCCCGGCCTTCGCCCCAGACCACGCCGATGACCTCGCGCCCGGCCAGGGGCACCGCCACGAAATCCCCCGCCGCCAGGGGCTGGCCGGCGGCAAGGTAATCATAGGCCCCGCCCAGGGGCAGGGGCAGCAAGACGGCGACGCTGCTGCCGGGGGCGAAGTGGGAAGGGGTTGAAGTGGTGGACATGGCGTGCATAAGCTACGGTCTAAGGAACACCCAGGGAAGGGATATTGGTCATGGCGCGAAAGCGCGACGACGCCGCGTTGCATCTGCCGCTGCCGGACGAACGTCAGGTGGAAGCCTATCTCAAGGCTCATCCCGACTTCCTGGTTCGCCATCCCGACCTGCTCCTGTCACTGTCGCCGCCGTCGCGCTGGGCCGAGGATGACGGGGTTCTGGACATGCAGGTGTTCATGATCGACCGGCTCCGCGACGAGATCGAGCGGGTGCGCGGCGCCGCCGAGAACCTGATCCATACCTCGCGCTCCAACATGTCCATCCAGACCCGCACCCATCGGGCGGTGCTGTCCATCCTGGGGGCGGAGAGCATGGCCGAACTGGCCGAGGCCGTGGCCGACGACCTGCCGGCCTTGCTGGACGTGGACGTGGCGACCCTGTGCTTCGAGATCCCCACCGAGGCCCTGGCCGAGCTGGTGGTGCCGGGCGTGCTCAGCCTGCCGGTGGGCGCCGTCGCCAAGATCATGGGTGGCGAGGACCGCGATTGCGCCCTGACCGAGGAAATGCCCGGCGATCCCGCCTTGTTCGCCGACGGCGCCGGACTGGTCCAGTCCTCGGCGGTGGTGCGCCTGTCGCCCGGCGGCCGTGCGCCCGACGGGGTCATGGCCCTGGGCTCGCGCCACGGCCGCACCTTCCACGCCGGCCAGGCCACCGAGCTGATCACCTTCCTGGCCCGTGTCGCCGAGCAATCGGTCAGGCGCTTCGTGGGGTAGGTGGGGATATGAGGCACGGTCTGCAACTTGAATTGGCGGCATGTCCATACTGTGGGATTGCAAATCCAAATCTGACCCAAGACAGAATTGGAGGGATGCCTGTATACTATCAAACTCGGCGGTTTGATGGTGAAAACGCCAGATGGTGGGGAAATTATTCATGCTCTACCTGTGGGGGTGTTGTTGTCGCCTCTGCGGACGAGGTGATTTCAAATGGAAGTAAATATACTACGTCTATTAGAGTTATTTTGCCGAAGCCAAGGCAGATAGACCCGGAAATACCGGAAAGGCCACGCCATTATCTCGGGCAAGCGGTGCAGACACTTGCTGCTGCGTCGGCCTCGCAGGTCATGTCTGCATCTGCCGTGGATGCCATGCTGAAAGAGCGTGGCTACTCCGATGGTAGCCTTTATGCCCGAATCGATAAGGCGATTGCAGATCACATCATCACGGAAGACATGGCCAAGTGGGCTCACCATGTGCGGTTGGAGGCAAACGATCAGCGACATGCTGACGCCGGGGCGCCTTTACCAACCAAGGAAGATGCCGAGCGCTCTCTGGAATTCGCGATGGCTCTGGCGGAATTCCTGTTTGTCCTTCCCGCAAGGGTCACTCGTGGCTTGAATGCAGCGGCTCCGAAGAAGGATTAGATCCCATGCCTGATATCGAGATCGAAGTGGAAGGCGAGATTATCGAACTTCTCATCACCAAAGCCGAACTCGAAGGCGTCTCCTTAGATGATCTGGTGCGGCGGCTTGTGATCGAGGCCTCCGGCATCGAGCCGGTGGGCCGATCCGGCATTCCCTCCGAGCGATAATCGGTTATTTTCCTTGTCATGCCCGGACTTGATCCGGGCATCCATGGATCACCGGGTCAAGCCCGGCGATGACGAACCAAAAGAGACGTCGAGCAGACCGACGGAGCCGACTGAGCCCATGCCGCCCACTCCCATTCATTTTGCCGCCGGGGCCGATCTGCTGAATGCCGTGGCAGGCTGGCGGCAATGGCTGGCGGGCGAGAAGCGGGCGTCGGAGCATACGCTGGACGGCTATGGCCGCGATCTGGCCGCCTTCCTTTCCTTCCTGACCGGGCATCTGGACGGCGAGCCCGATCTTGGCGCCCTGTCGCGGCTGGAGCCGGGTGATTTTCGTGCCTTCCTGGCGCGGCGGACCAGCGACGGGTTGGGGCGCTCGTCCCTGGCGCGGACCATGTCGACGCTCAGGGGCTTCTTCAAATATCTCGACCGCCACGATCTGGCCCACAACCCGGCCATCAAGGCGGTGAAATCGCCGCGCCCGCCCAAATCGGTGCCCAAGCCCCTGGCCGCCGACGAGGCCATGGAGGCCTTGGCCAGTGCCGGGGAATTGCACGACGAGCCCTGGCTGGCGGCCCGCGACGTGGCGCTGTTCACCTTGCTGTACGGCGCCGGCCTGCGGCTGGGCGAGGCGCTGGGATTGCTGCGCCGCGACGTGCCCAAGGCCGACACCATGGTCATCACCGGCAAGGGCCGCAAGCAGCGGGTGGTGCCGATCCTGCCGGTGGTGCGGGAGAGCATCGCCGAATATCTGCGCCTGTTGCCCTATCCCGCCGACCCTCGGACACCCCTGTTCCTGGGGGCGCGGGGCGGCGCCCTCAATCCCGGAGTGGTGCAGCGGCAGATGCGCCGTCTGCGCCTGCTGATGGGGCTGCCCGAGACGGCGACGCCGCATGCGCTGCGCCATTCCTTCGCCACCCATCTGCTGGCCGGCGGCGGCGATCTCAGGACCATTCAGGAATTGCTGGGCCATTCCTCGCTGTCCACCACCCAGCGCTATACCGAGATCGACGCCGCCAAGCTGACGCGGGTTTACCAAGACGCACATCCGAGGGCCAAGGCATGACACTGGTCATCTCTTTCGATCTTCCCACCGAGGCCGACACGGTCGCCTTGGGACGCCGCCTGGCCTCCCTGCTTCGGCCCGGCGACGTTTTGGCCCTGTCGGGTAATCTGGGTACGGGCAAGAGCACCCTGGCCCGCGCCCTGATCCGCACCCTCACCGCCGAGGACGAGGAGGTGCCCAGCCCCACCTTCACCCTGGTCCAGGTCTATGAGCTGGATCAGGGGCAGGTCTGGCATTTCGACCTCTACCGGCTGGAAAGGCCCGACGATGCCCTGGAGCTGGATATCGAGGAAGCCTTCGCCGAGGGCATCAGCCTGATCGAATGGCCGGAAAAGCTGGGGGTCTATCTGCCGCGCAGGCGCCTCGACATCCTGTTGCAACCCGACGAGGCCGGAACCGGCCGCCATGCCACCTTGACCGCCTATGGCCCCTGGGCCGAGCGCATCGGAGACCTGACCCATGAGTGACCGCGAGGGCCTGATCCAGTCGTTTCTCGATCAGGCCGGCTGGGGCGCCGCCACGCGCGGACGGCTGGCCGGCGATGCCAGCTTCCGCCATTACGACCGCCTGAATCTGGACGGAAACCCGGCCGTGCTGATGGATGCGCCGCCGCCCAAGGAGGATGTGCGGCCCTTCGTGCGCATCGCCCGGCATCTGAAGGCCCTGGGCCTGTCGGCGCCGGACCTGCTGGCGGTGGACGAGGAGAACGGGCTGCTGCTGCTGGAGGATCTGGGCGACGGCACCTATACCAGGCTGCTGGCTGCCGGTCATGACGAGGAGGCGTTGTACGCCCTGGCCACCGACCTGCTGGCCGAGATGAATTCCCGGCCCGATGCGGTGCCGGGCGGCGTGCCTCCCTATGACGATGAACGCCTGCTGACCGAGGCCTGCCTGCTCACCGACTGGTACATGCCGGCGGTGCTGGGCGCCGAGATCGACGCGGCGGCGCGGGCGGAGTACGTGGAGATCTGGACGCGCCTGTTCCCGGTGGCGCGCATGGTTCCCGACACCCTGGTCCTGCGCGACTTCCACGTGGACAATCTGATGCTGCTGGAGCGGCCCGGTCTGGCCGCCTGCGGCTTGCTGGATTTCCAGGACGCGGTGATCGGTCCGGCCACCTACGATCTGATGAGCCTGCTGGAGGACGCCCGGCGCGATATCGACGTGGTGCTGATCGAGCGCATGAAGGGCCGCTGGCTCCAGCGCTTTCCCGGCCTCGACCGCGCCGTGTTCGAGGCGTCCTGGGCGGTGATGGCGGCCCAGCGCCACGCCAAGGTCATCGGGATCTTCACGCGGCTGTGCAAGCGTGACGGCAAGCCGGTCTATCTCGGCCACATTCCCCGGGTGTGGCGCCTGTTGGAGGCCGCGTTGCGCCATCCGGTGATGGCCGAACTGGCCCGCTGGCTTGATCGTCACCTGCCCAGGGATAAACGGGGAGTGCCCAGCCCATGAGCCACGCCTCCATCACTCACGCTATGGTCCTGGCCGCCGGTCTGGGCCTGCGCATGCGGCCCATCACCCTGACCACGCCCAAGCCGCTGGTCAGCGTCGCCGGGCGGACCATGCTGGACCGCGCCCTCGATCATGTGGCCCGCGCCGGGGTGGACAACATCGTCGTCAACACCCATTGGCTGGCCGATCGGGTCACCGAACATCTGGCTGGGCGCGACGAGATCACCCTGTCCCCCGAGCCCGAATTGCTGGAGACCGGCGGCGGCGTCGCCAAGGCGCTTCCCCATCTCGGCCATACCTCGTTCTTCGTGGTCAACAGCGACATCATCTGGACCGACGGCAAGGTGCCCGCCCTGGCGCGGCTGGCGCGGCTGTGGGATCCGGCCCGCATGGACGCCTTGCTGCTGCTGCAGCGGGTGGACGAGGCGGTGGGCTATGACGGCAAGGGCGACTTCACCCTGGACGCCGCCGACGTGCCCCATCGCCGCGGTGAGGCGCCCTCGGCGCCCTATCTGTTCTCGGGCGTGCAGGTTCTGCATCACCGGCTGTTCGAAGGCGCCCCCGAGGGCAAATTCTCGCTGAACGTCCTCTACGACCGCGCCGCCGCCTCCCGCCGCCTGTTCGCCCTGGTCCATGACGGCAAGTGGTACCATGTGGGCACACCGGAAGCCCTGCCCGAGGTGGAGCGGATGCTGAGGGAGGGATAGTCTTTTCAGGGAACACGGATGAACGCGGATGACCACGGATGGGCGCGGATGAGGACTGAGATCGATCCCAGACTGGAAGCCATCACGGAGAAGGTGATTGGCTGCGCTTTCGAGGTCTCGCGGGGTCTCGGCCACGGGTTTCTGGAGGCTGTCTACCGGAATGCGCAGAGGAGTGAGTTAGAGGACGCTGGCCTTTGCGTCGAGGTGGAGAAGCTATTTCCCGTCCGCTACAAGGACAAGATCGTTGGAAATTACTTCGCCGATCTGGTGGTGAACGAGTCCGTCGTCGTCGAGCTGAAATCGGCGGAGAATATATCCCGAGAGCATGTTGCCCAGGTTATCAATTACTTGCGGGCCAGCGGCTTGCCGGTGGGGTTGTTGCTCAATTTCGGCAGCCCTCGCGTTCAGGTCAGACGGGTGCTTCTATGACCTCGTCCGCGCCCATCCGCGCCCATCCCTGTCCATCCGTGTTCCCTGATTTCTTGTGCGGGGACACATCATGACCTCCGTCCTCACCATCGCCCCCGGTCTGGCTTTCGTGGATACCCTGGCGGCGACGCTGCTGGAGGAGGCGGGGGGAGATCCGCTGGCGCTGGCGGAGATGGAGGTGCTGCTGCCGACGCGGCGCGCCTGCCGGGCCATGAGCGATGCCTTTCTGCGCCTGTCGGGGGGGCGGCCCTTGCTGTTGCCCCGCCTGCGGCCTCTGGGCGACATGGACGAGGAAGAGCTGGAGCTCTCCACCGCCGATCCTCTCGATCTGCCGCCCGCCATCAATGCCACCGAGCGTCAGCTGATTCTGGCGCGGCTGATTCTCAGTGCCGCCCATGCCCAGGGCGCCCATGTCCCCAGCCCCGATCAGGCGGTGCGGCTGGCCGCCGAACTGGCGCGTCTGTTGGATGCGGTGCAGGTGGAGCGCCTGGATTTCGCCGCCCTGGCCAAACTGGTCCCCGAGGATTACGCCGCCCATTGGCAGGTCACCCTGGATTTCCTCAAGATTCTGACCGAGGCTTGGCCCGCTCTGTTGGCCAAGCGGGGCGAGCTTGATTCCGAGGATCGCCTCAATCGGATGATGGCGACCCAGATCGAGGCGTGGCGGGCGCATCCGCCCTCGCACCCCATCATTGCCGCCGGCTCCACCGGCTCGCGCCCGGCTACCGCCGATCTGCTGGCGGCGGTGGCGTCCTTGCCCCAGGGGCGGGTGGTGCTGGCCGGTCTCGACCGCGCCATGGACGAGGAATCCTGGGCCGCCCTCGATCCCGCCCATCCTCAATTCGGCTTCAAGGCCCTGCTGGCCCGCCTGCGGCTGGAGCGCGGGGCAGTGGCCTCGCTGACCGATGACGCCGACCCCCGTGCCGATCGCGTCCGCCTGCTGGCCGAAGCCTTGCGACCCGCCGCCACCTGCGAGGCCTGGCGCGACCTGCCGTCCTTGCCGCAAACAGTGCTGGAGGGCGTCTGGCGCCTGGACGCCCCCGGCCCGCGCGAGGAGGCCGGGGCCATCGCCCTGATGCTGCGTCATGAGCTTGACCGCCCCGGCCATACCGCCGCCCTGGTCACCCCCGATCGTGCCCTGGCGCGGCGGGTGGCGGGCGAATTGGAGCGCTGGGGCATCCGCATCGACGATTCCGCCGGATGCGCCCTGGGGCTGACCGAGCCCGGCGCCTTCCTGCGCCTGATCGCCGAGATGGTGGCCGAGGCCTTCGCTCCCCAGGCGCTGCTGGCCTGCCTCAAGCATCCCCTGGCCGCCGGTGGCATGGATGCCGCCGCCTTCCGCGCCCTGGTCCGGCGGCTGGAGAGACTGGCTCTGCGCGGTCCCCGTCCGGGGCCCGGGGTGGCGGGGCTGCGCCAGGCGGTCAAGGATATCCGTCTGTCGCAATGGCTGGCCGATCTGGAAACCATGGCGGCGCCCTTCGCCGATCTGCTGGGCCAAGGCGCGGCGGCGCTGGCCGATCTGCTGCGCGCCCATATGGAATTCGCCGAATGGCTGGCCGGGGACGAGGCTCTGCCCGGTCCGGCCCGGCTGTGGAGGGGCGAGGCCGGCGAGGCCGCCGCCCGCTTCGCCGCTGATCTGGCCGCCGCCGCCCCCTCCCTGGGCGAGATGGCCGGGCGGTATTATCCGTCCCTGTTCGACGAGTTGATGGCGGGCAAGGTGGTGCGCTCGGCCTGGGACGTCCACCCGCGCCTGCACATCTGGGGGCCGCTGGAAGCCCGCTTGCAACACGCCGATCTGCTGATCCTGGGCGGTCTGTCGGCCCATGATTTCGCCCAGGGCTTCGCCGCTCCCCGAGTGGTGCTCAGCCGATCGGCGCGAGTGGATGGAACGCCGACGGTGCCGTCACGCTGGCTGATGCGTCTGGATGCGGTGATGACGGGCAGCGGGCTGGCCTTCGATGGCGATGTCGGGCAATGGCTGGACTGGCACGGCATGCTCGACCGTCCCGAATCCTGGGTCCGGCCGGCGCCGCCTTCGCCGCGTCCGCCGGTCTCGGCCCGGCCCCGGCGGCTGTCGGTGACCGAGATCGAGACCTGGATGCGCGATCCCTATGCCATTTACGCCAAGCACATCTTGAACCTCAAGGCGTTGAAGCCCATCGATGCCGATGCCGGCGCCGCCGAATACGGCAGCATGGTCCACGCCGCCCTGGAAGCCTTCCTCAAGGCCTATCCCAATGCCCTGCCCGTCCAGGCCGAGGCCCGCCTGCTGGAGATCGGCGAAGCGGTCTTCGCCGAGTCGGTCACCTCGCCCGCCCTGTGGGCCTTCTGGTGGCCGCGCTTCCAATCCATCGCCCGCTGGGTGGCGGCCCGTGAGGCCGAGCGCCGGGGCCAATTGCGCTCCATCCATGCCGAGATCGGCGGCGCCCTCGAGATCGCCGCGCCGGCCGGCCCCTTCGTGGTGGCGGCCAAGGCCGACCGCGTCGACCTGCTGGCGGACGGCACCCTGGCGCTGATCGACTACAAGACCGGCCAGCCGCCCAGCGTCAAGGAAGTGGCCGCCGGCTATGCGCCGCAATTGCCGCTGGAAGCCGCCATCGCCCGTCATGGCGGCTTTGCCGGCGTGCCGGCGGCGGAGGCGTCGCAATTGCTGTACTGGCGGCTGAAGGGCGGTACCGAGGGCGGCGAGGAACGCTCGGCCGGCCCCGATCCCTTCCGACTGGCGGCGGAAGCCCTGGCGGGGCTGCAGGCCCTGGTGGCGGTGTTCGATGATCCCGAGACCGCCTACGCGGCGCGGCCCCATCCCGACCACGCGCCCAAATATTCCGACTACCTGCATCTGGCGCGGGTACGGGAATGGGCCAGCGGCGGCGAGGATGGCGAGGAGTAGGGTCGGAGGCCTTAACGGCGGAAGACGAAACGGCGCTGGCGCTGGCGCTTGCGGCAGGCGACCGACAGGCTGATCCCCATCAGGCCGACGGCGATCCAGGCCGGCATGTCGAGGAAGGCGGCGGCCAGACCGTCCAGCATGGAGCGGCCGGCATCGGCGGTATCGGGGGCATGGCCGGCAATCAGGGTGACCACGTCGGCGGTGATGATGCCCGCATATTCCGTCGGCCCCAATGCCAGCACGGCATCGGCCGACGCCATGATCACGGCCAGACCGATCATCAGCCAACCCATCACACGCCCGAAGAACATACTTGCCCCCGACTACAAAGGCCCTATTTCACAGATTGTTACAGGATTGCTCCCAAGTTATCTGAAATTCAACCGTTTTTCGGTAACGAACGCTGATTTTCGTGGGGGGTTGCACGGTGCCGAGGGCTCGTGTATCTTCCCGCCCTCGCCAAACCCGCCTGCCGGGTTCTGAGCGTCGCGGAGGGGTGGCCGAGCGGTTGAAGGCGCACGCCTGGAAAGTGTGTATACGGTGTTGAGCCGTATCGAGGGTTCGAATCCCTCTCCCTCCGCCAATTTCGCTGTAGCGCGCTCCAGCACCCGGATTTTCGCTCATTTACGCGCCTTCGCGAGTAACAGCGATTCAATCCCCCCCCCCCGGTCAATTTACGACCATCAGCTTGGTGAACGTGCTGGCTGTAAACGGTTCCCCTCGCCAAATGGCCGGACTGAGGCAGCATAATCGCCAGTGGATGCGGATGAATCTTGGCGTCACGGATCATACGTCCGTCGGCCAACGCCATCCTGACGAACGGTGTCCCCAGCAAAACGCTGAGCAGGCCGATCCAGATCGGTGTCATCGCCAAGTCTGTGCCGATCCGGTCGAGTGACAACACCGGCTCGTCGCCCCAAAGCCAAGCGGTGTCAGAAGCATTGCAAAGCGTGTTGAATGCCGCGACGCCAAGCGTCTGCACGATCACATAGGCTTTCCAGTTCATTGTCTGTCTCCGTTTCGCTAGGTTACGCGTGGCCTGGGCGTGCATGGCCTTGCGAGGGCGCAAGGCACCCCATATCGGTAAGCGTCACCGTGATGGCTTGATCGAGCGGCGTATGCGGCTCGGCACCAAGCAGGTCCAAAAGCCGCTGATTGTCGAGACGCATGGGATGCTTCCACACCGGCTCGATCTCCAGCGCCTCCCTGGGGAACCCGCCAAGGGGCGCTGCGAGACGCATCATCCACCACGGGAAAGTCCGCAGCCTCAGGTCGCGCCCCACGACCCGGCGAACCGCATCGGACATCTGCGCGCCGGTCGCGTCCCAATGGCCGGAGAATTGAACCGTTTCATGGCGACGTAAGCGATCGGGGATCGAGAGCAGTCCCGCAAACGCGGCGGCGAGATCCGGCAGATAGGCATAGGCATGTGGAATGCCCGGCGCCATGCTGGTGAACGCGCGCACCGATTGCCCAGGCCGCACCATCGCCTGTGCGAACCAGCTCGCCCGGGCTCCCGGCCCGAAGAAATCACCGGCACGCACGATGAGGGAGGGAACGTCCGGAGCCGCCTGCGCAAGCCTTCGTTCAAGTGCCACGCGAATTTTGCCCTTCACGGTGCGAGCATTCTGCGGGCTGCTCTCATCGATCAAGGAGATACGCGCCGGGTCATAATTATAGACCGTGCCGGGCAACACGACGCGGGCACCACCGACCGCACGGGCGGCGGCCAGCGTATTATCGATCATCGGCAGCACAAGCGATGACCAGTTGCGATAGCCGGGGGGGTTGACCGCATGGACGATCACGGCAACGCCATCCCCTTGAGTGGCCGCGCGAATGACCGACGCCGTGTCCATAGCGTCACCCAAGACGAAATCCGGCGTCGGGCAATCATACCGCCAGCCCGACACGGCCGCATCGACATTCCGGCACAGGGCGCGAACCAGCCATCCCTCGCCGATCAGCCTGGCGGCAATGGCACCGCCGACGCCGCCCGTGGCGCCAAGAACAAGGGCGATTGGATTGCCCTTGGGTGTTGTGCAAACGGCTTGAACCATGAATGACCTCCTTCAGATGAAGGAGAGTTTCGACCCCGTGACATCAAAGGAAAATTGTCAATAACCCTCTATCAGGCTATAAAAAATATATGAGCATGCTTGTGGATTGGGACGATCAGCGCGCCTTTCTCGCCGTGATGGAGACGGGCAGTTTGTCGGCGGCCGCCCGTCGGCTTGGGGTGTCTCAGCCGACGATGCGTGCACGTATAGAAAAGCTGGAAGTTGCCCTGGGCACGACGCTGTTCACACGGTCCGTGCATGGACTGGTCCCCACGCCGATCGCCGAAGCCATGGCCGCGCCTGCGCACGCCATGGCCCATGCCTCCGAGGCCATGCTGCGAGCGGCATCGGCGGATTCAGAGATCGCAGCGGGGCGGGTCCGCCTCAGCGTCTCGGAATTTGTCGGCATCGAAGTTCTTCCGCCCATGCTTCGCGGTCTGCGCGACAAGCATCCCCGCCTTATCGTCGAATTCGAATTGAGCAATGCCAGCGCAAATCTGCTTGACCAGCAGGTCGATATCGCTGTCAGGATGCACCCACCCGAGCAATCCGCACTTGTGACGAAAAAGGTACCGTCTATCCCACTCGGTTTCTTTGCCCATCGCGATTATTTAGCCGCTTATGGACGTCCCGCTTCAAAGGCAGAGGTCGGCGACCATCTGTTCATTGGCCCGGACCGCAATCGTGGTGACTTGGCCGTTGCCGCGATCATCGGTGATGCCGCCCGCATCCATTGGGCCGCGCGAACGGACAGCCATCCCGCACAACTCGCACTCGCACGCGCAGGCGTCGGTATTGCTGTCGTGCAAATCCCCACGGCGGCCTGTTATCCCGAACTGGAACAGGTGCTGCTGGACATCGACCTGCCACGACTGCCGACATGGATCGTCACGCACGAGAACCTTCGCCGGCTGCCACGTGTCGCGGCGCTGTTCGATCATCTGGTCGAAACATTCGAAGTGTACGGCAGGGGCCATAACGTGCGACCCAAACACAATGACAATGTCCGCAACACATAGATTTTCAATGAGAGAAGGTTCATCTCCAGCCATTCTCCCTCCGCCATTCACATGCCAAAGGCCCCCTCGCGGGGCCTTTGGCATGTGAGCAGGTGCGGGGCGCCGAGGTGAAGCCCTGGCTGGCTGCGCCGTTGGTGCGGCATGATTAAGTGCACTGTCACCGGAATCGGAATCCGTCACCGGAATCGTCACCATATCGGGACATTCCAGACGGCGGATGGCCATGCGCTGGCTGACGGTGCCGTTCAGAATCTGGTTTCAGCGATGGCGCCGATGACACCTCCTCTAACCGGCCAAACAGTTCTCACCCAGCAAGAGAGGGCGGCTATCGAGCCGATAATCGCCGCGAATTGGCATTGAACGGGGGGAGCTTCCATATAGGATATCCGCTTGGCTTGATCGCTCAGGCTTATGGACCTGGACTTGGTGGGGAACAGTATAAGTGAGCGACGGATTTCCAAAAGGGCGCGAAGGTAATTCGGGAGGAGACGCCCTTGCGACAGCGGAGGCCGCCATCAGATCCCGTGATGCGACGTCTCTTATTCGCATCTACCAAGAGAATTGGGAGGCGTTTCAGGGCGATGCCGCTCAGCTCAATTGGTTTGGGGTCAATCTTCTGCGTCTTGGTCATCCGATCGAATCGCTCCCTCTGCTGGAACGGGCGGCGCAATTAAATCCAGATGGAAGGGAGTGCTGGCACAACATATCTTCAGCACTTGTCCAGATGGGACGGGAAGAGGATGCGGTTTCGGCCTTTTCATGCGGCCTCAAGCCATATGACGGCGCCATTGCACAGCAAAATAATATTATTTGTGACTATGAGCTGCTTGTTGCCGATTATGATGGCAACTCTGCCCATCATTTATTTTCTGATTCCATGATTGACTTTTATAGTAGAATTTCTCCTGCGCGCAGACTGAGGAAGGTGCTTGACCTGGGTTGTGGGACTGGCCTGCTGGCAACACGTCTGCCAGCCTCTGCCACCACATTATGGGGGGTTGATCTGAGCCCCGACATGCTCCGTATCGCGGAAGGCCGGAAATTGTATGACCGCCTGATTCAGGGCGATCTGGTGACTGTCATGGCCGGAATGACGGAGCCTTTCGACTCCGTTTTCTCGGCCTGCGTTCTTTACTATTTCGCCGATTTGCGGCCGATCTTCGCTCAAGTGGCGCGCCTGATGGCACCAGAAGGAATGTTCGTGTTCTCGGTAGATCCCTATGGAGATGAACACGAGATCGGTGTGACCGGCCCGGGAGAGTATTGCCATAGCCGCCGTTATCTCCGGTCTCTGGCTGCCGAGGTCGGTCTGGAAGAAAAGGCAATTGAAATTGCCCGCCATCGTGGTCCACCCGGATTCTGGTGTGCTTTCAAGAAAGCCTAACCAGGCTTTCAAGAATGAGCCGGGGCCAAAAGAACCGCGATCAGAGTCCAAATTAATCCCGCCGACATCAACTGAACAAATTGC
>JACQAD010000119.1 GCA_016195125.1 Magnetospirillum sp. | reverse complement strand
GATCCACGCGCTGCCGCGTCAGGGGAGGTGCGGCCTCGGAAATTCCCGGAAGATTTTTCCCCGCGCACCCTCAGAAAAGCTCGTCCACCTTGCTAGCAATGTGCTTCGCCCTGTCTTGAGCAATCCGCTCATACCGCATGGTTGTCTTGGCGTCGGCATGTCCCATGGTTTTTCCCACGGCCTTGGCGCTTTCACCGCTGGCTATCAAATGGGTGGAATAGGTGGCGCGGATGTCGTGGATATGAACGCCTTCGATCCCGCACCGCTTGCAGGCACCAGCCCAGAACGCTTTGATTACCGTCTGATGCCCACCCCCATCCTTGCCGGGGAAGACATACTCGGCCCCCTTCAGGGCTTCCTCACGCCGACGCTCAAGGATGGCCTGGGCACGGGGGCTAAGGTGCAGGGTCTTGGTTTTGGCTTCCTTCACCCCGCTATAGGCCAGGGTTAAGGTTCCCTGGGTCAGGTTCACAGCGTCCCACCGAAGGCCCAGGATTTCGCCGATACGGGCACCTGTATAGAATAGCAATCGGGTGGCATCCGCACTTTGCTGGGCGGGCGATAGATCGAAGTCGGCCAGCAATGCCCGCACCTGATCTTGGGTCAAGACGACTTCCCGTTCGGCGTCCCTGTGCTTCCTGATGGACTTGTCGTTGCGGAAGTCCGAGGCGGGGTTGAACTTGCCGTCCGTGATGCGGTTATAAAATGTCGAGAGGATGATAACGGCTTGATTCGCCTGCCGTCCGCTCTTGGCCTGAATGCCCCGATAAGCAACCAAGATATCGGCCTTGGTGATGGTCGAGGGCTTACGGGTGCCGAGGGCGGGGAGAAGATGAGTGTTAATGACCGACTTCCATGTCTTTCTGGTGGTCGGTTGCATGGCGTGGGCATCGAACCATGCCAGCAGCTCATCTTTGAGCGTGCCTTCAGCCCTGGCCTGTCTGAGGGCGGCGGTTGGGTCTGCCCCCTTATGAACCTCAGCCAGGATGCGGATGGCTTCCTTTCGGGCCTCTTCACAGGCGATGACGCCCACCACCCCAATCTTGTGCTGCCGCTCCTCGCCCGCACGGGTTTTGAAGCGGAGGACGTACGTCTTGGTCTCTCGACCCACAACCACGCCGAAGCCCTTGGTCATGGTATCGCGGTACAGCATCTGACGCTTCCCCTCTGGCAGCGGCAGCTTGAGAGCTGTGGCATTGGACAACTTGACCAACATGGCGCGTTCCCGAAGCAGCAAAAGCTTACGACGGCAGTTTATTGAATACGCCTATAGTACGTCAACGACCAGGAAATGAAATGAACCAAGGGGAAATATAATGGTCTTCTAATTTGAAAATCGTCTAAAATCAATCAACTATGGATTTCCAATGATTGGCAGGGAACAAATATCCATAAGTTCCCAAGCTTACGACGAGGGTTCGATTCCCTTCACCCGCTCCAACGCTTTCCCGATAGAATCAGCCTGACTCTGCCGAATGGAGACGTGTCATGTCTCGATTGCACTCTCTGTTGGCCGCCCTGATTTTGTGGTTGGGGGCGGGATTGGCCGTCGAGGCTGGGGAGATGGATGCGGTCCTGATGATCCCCGCGGACGGGGTGGTGCGGACGTATACACGATCCGCGCTGCTTGCCAGCCCGGCACGGACCACGATCACCATCGCACCCGACCCCGTCTATGGCCGGACCATGCGCTATGAGGCCGTCCCGATCGCCCTGCTTCTCAAGGAGACCGTGTTGGGGCCGGAGGACCACGTCCAGGTTCGGGCGGTGGATGGATTTTCGGTGAGCATTCCCGTTCGCCTGTTGCGCGGTGACGATCCCCAGGCCTTCCTGGCCATCGAGCCGCCCGATGCGCCATGGCCGGTCCTGCCGGTGGAGACTCAGACGACCAGCGCCGGGCCGTTCTATCTGGTCTGGGCCAAGACCCGACCCGGCCTGGTCGGCAGCGAGTATTGGGCCTATCGGGTCGCAATGCTGAGCGTGGTCAAGAGCCCGACCGCACGCTGGCCGCAATTGGCCGTCGCCACGGGCGTCCCGGAGACATCGCCGATCCGGCGCGGTCTGGAGCGCTTCGTCGAGATCTGCATGGCGTGCCACCGCTTCGACGGCGCAGGCGAGGCCGAGATGGGCCCTGATCTGGCCCGGCCGATGAATCCGGTCGCGTATTTCCAGCCGGCCGCCCTGAAGGCTTATCTGCGCGACCCCGGCGCCTTGCGCACCTGGCCCGAGCGCAGAATGCCCGCCTTCGACAAGGCCGATCTCAGTGACGAGGATATTGGAGCGATCATCGCCTGGCTGGCCTACAAGGCCGAGCCCAAGCCCTAGATTGCTGGGGGCGCCCTAGATTACTTGGACGCCATGGTGGGCAGGTCTTCTTCCAGGATGCTGATGGTCAGCGAATAGGAAACCTCGCCCTCGTCATCGTCGCGGTGGAGCACGCGTTCAGGCCGGACAGGCCCGCACGCTCGACGGCGGAGATGTGGACGAAAACGTCGGCGCCGCCGTTATCGGGGGCAATGAAACCGAAACCCTTGGTGCTGTTGAACCATTTGACAGTGCCGTTCGGCATTTGAAGTCTCCAAACTAAACTTGCACGGCACGCACATCGCGCCGTACATCAAGTGCCGAGCGATTCTGGTCGTTCTCAGGGCAGATTTGATCCCGACACCATCGGCACTTACGCCCACAAAAGCAAGAAAAGAAATTTCAGCCCCCGCATGTTCGGCTAGAATTAGCCGGATTCGCAGGACGGAGCGGCCCCTTGAGCATGATCCATCTGCCTGACGGCGTTTTCCGTATCCGTTTCGACGGCCCACCCGCTGCGCCGGTACTGATCCTGAGCCATCCGCTGGGGACCGATCTTGACGTCTGGCAGCCCCAGATCGCCGCCCTCAGCCACTCTTTCCGGGTGCTGCGCTACGATATGCGAGGCCATGGCGCCTCGGAGGTGAGCCCGCCCGGTTACGGCATGGAGCGCCTGGGAGCCGACGTCCTCGCCCTCCTCGACGCCCTGGGCATCGCCCGCGCCCATTTCTGCGGCCAGTCCATGAGCGGCATGATCGGCCAATGGCTGGGCATCAACACCCCCGAGCGGCTGGGAAAGCTGATTTTGGCCAATACCGCCGCCAAGATCGGCGGGGCGGATTTGTGGAACGGGCGCATCGCCAGTGTGGAAACCGGTGGCATGGGAGCGGTGACCGGGGC
>JACQAD010000118.1 GCA_016195125.1 Magnetospirillum sp. | reverse complement strand
TCATGCGCCTCGACCGTGGAGAGAAGGGGTCTCCCTCCGGGACGCGCCGTCTTTCAGCGCAAGGCCCGGTCCAGCCGATGTTCCGCCGGCTCCGATCCGGGAAGGCCGACGCGCAGCCAGTCGTGGCGGAAGGCGAAGGCGCGGACCAGAATTCCCGCCCGCCCCAGGCGGTCGTAAAGCGCCGCCGCATCCACGTGCCGAGCCAGCCGGAACAGGCTGGTTCCTCCGATGACGGTCAGTCCCGCCCGGCTTAGCAGGGCATCCAGCCGATCGGCCGCCGCTTCCAGGCGGTGGATGGTCAGGGCGCTCCATTCCTGGTCGGCCAGGGCGGCGCGACCGACCGCCAGGGCAGGCCCGGAAACCGGCCATGGACCCAGATAATCCTCCAGCCGGGCCGCCAGGGCGCCGGGCGCCACCGCGAAGCCCAGGCGCAGGCCGGCCAGGCCGAAGAATTTGCCGAAGGAGCGCAGCACCACCAATCCCGGACGGACAAGGGAGGTCAGGCTGATGGAATCATCCTGATCGGCGAAGGCTTCATCCACCACCAGCATTCCGCCCCGTGTCGCCATTTGCTCGGCTAGGCCGAGAAGCCGGGCGGGGGGATGGATGGTGCCGTCGGGATTGTTGGGGTTGACCACGATCAGGATCGCGGCGTCGGCCCCATCCTCGATGGCGGCGATCTCGGTGACCTCATGGCCGGCGGCCTTCCAGGCGCGGGCATGTTCGCCATAAGTGGGGCCAAGGATGGCGACCCGGCCGGCGGGAGTGATGCGGGGCAGGGCCTGGATCAGGGCCTGGCTGCCGGCGCCGGCGACGATTCGCGCGGGCTCTGCGACCTTCCAGCGGATGGCGGCGGCGGACAGCAGGGCGGCATGGGCGGCGGCATCCGGCAGCCGGCACCAGCTGGCGGGGGGGATCTCCGGCACGGGGTAGGGCCAGGGATTGATGCCGGTGGACAGGTCCAGCCAACCCTCGGCCGGGCGTCCCCAACGGAATTCGGCGGCGGCGAGATCGCCACCGTGCAGGGGAAGGCGGGTCATGGGAGTCTGAACTCGATTGCGGCGGGGCGGCGGAACCCGATGGGAGCGCCGATCCCGCCGGAGATAATCAAGCCCGGTTGGTGCTTTCCAGCAGGCCTTCGGAGATCTGCAGGTTGACGTTGACCAGGGTGGTGATGGTGTTGTCGCTGATCTCGACCCCCTTCTTCAAGGTGGTTTCAGCGACGAAATCGGACAGGCGCTTCAGATTGGTCTTGACCGCGTCGGGCAGGGCGCTGGTGGTCTCGGAGACCAGGGTGCGGATGGCGACCCAAAGCTGCAGGTTCTGCTCGAGGGCGGCGGCCAGCCTCGCCCTGTCGCCGCGCGACTGGTCGAGGGTGATGGCCGCCTCGACCAGGCCGAAGGCGTCCTGCTCGCCGATCTTGAGAGTGTCGATCTGGATAGGCTGGGACATGCGATCTCCCCCATATGTTATCGCGGTCCTGTCGATGGCCGCTTATTCCCGGGAATGATACGCCCGAGGTCCGAATCATGCCAAATTGTATGTTGAAAAAGGTTTAAGGTCCAATGACCGGCATCAGGCCGGCCACTCGATGGTCCCAGGTGTGATGGGCGAGGAACTCCGCCAGCCCGGCCTCGGCCAGTGCGGCGATGGCAGGGGCATCGTTCCAAAGTCCGCTCAGGCGCTCGCCCCGCCCGGCCAGGGGGCCCATATAGGAGATGGCGGTTTGGTCGCCGGAATAGGTCTCGGTCCCCATGGCATTGGCCAGATAGCCGGTGCCCGAACTGACCACCGCGCAGCCCGCCGCCATGGCTTCGAACACCCGTTCGTGCGAGCGGTAATAGTCGGGCAGGATATTCAGTACCAGCTTTGACCGGGCCATCAGTTCCGCCACCTCTTCCGCCGGACGGGGGCCGAGTCGGTTATGGGTCGGGGCGCCGACCGTCTCCCAGCCACGGCCGACCAGCGTCAGGGGCAGGGCGGAAAGGGTGGCGATGGTGGCGTGACGGACGAACAGGCGGGCCCAATTGTCGAACTGGCCTTGGACCCGGAAGAAGGCGTGGCCATCGGCCCCGCTGGCGCCGGCCGCCACCAGGGCGCCGCGAGCCAGATCCTCCAGCGGGGTTCGTGGGGCCGACGCCCAGGTCTCGGCCATATGCTCCAGCACCATCGGCCAGGGAGCGGGCATCTGACGCCAGCCGGCCCGAATGGCATCGGGATGGGGGCCGTCCACGTTGCCCACCACCAGGATTTGGATGTCGCGGTCCGACCAGGCCCGCACCGCCGTGGGTTCGGCGGCATGGGCGGCACAGGCCAGGACCAGATCCTGGCGAAGATAGGTGGAGCAGCAATCCAGATTGGATCGGGTGGGGAAGGTGGCGACACTTTCCCGAGGCAGTCCCAGCAGGCGGTCGACACCCGAATAGGGATGGTCCAGAGCCCAATAGAGCTGGCGGGCGCCGGATTTTTCCAGCAAGGCTTCCGCGCCGGTCAACAGGCCCATGGCCTCCACCGACAAGAAGTAGTCGATGCCTTCGGTCTCGGCCAGGCGGACCAGGCGGGCAAAGGCTTCCGCGGGGTTGCCCTGGCTGATGTCCACCAGTTCGGCGGACCAGCCATTGGCGGCGAACGCGGCCATCATCGACTTGCCGATCCGGTCCACATTGCCGTCGGTGGTGACGTTGCCGCGAAACAGGCAAATCCGCTTTTGTTTCATGGAGGCGATGGTAACAGGTGGTCCGGGTCTTGTCGCGTTGACGATATCCGGTGGGACTCATATCCTCATTGAGGAAATCCAGACGGGAAAGGGTCCGCCAGTGAGTGATGGGCGCAATATGACGGTGGACCAGCTTCTCCAGGAATCGGTGAAGTTCCATACGGCCGGTGATATGGCCAATGCCAAGAAGGGCTATGCCAAGCTTCTGAAGGCCTCCCCCCTTCATCCTGACGGCCTGCATCTGTCCGGCCTGATCGCCATGCAGGAAGGCGATTTCAAGGAGGCCGAGCGCCTGATCCGCGCCGCAATCGGAATCAGCCCCAAGGCGGTGGCGTTTCACGGCAATCTCGCCACCGCCCTGCTCCAGCTCGACCGCATCGACGAGGCGCTGGCGGGCTATCGCCACGCCCTGGACCTGGACCCCGATTATATCGACGGCTGGCGCAATCTGGGCAGCCTGTCGGCCCGCACCGGCGACCACGAGGGCGCGGCTCTGGCCTACAGCAACGTCGTCCGCCTGACCTCGGGCGGCGATGGCGGTGCCCTGGGCTATCTCGGTCTGGAACTGGCGGTGCTGTGCGACTGGGACAATCTGCCGGCCATTAAACAGGGGTTGGAGGGGCTCCCCTCCTGGCGCGGGGGCAATGCCCTGCCGGCGCCGCCCTTCTCGTTGCTGGTCCATGATTTCACGCCCGAGGAACAGAAGCGCTTCGCCGACGAGGCCGCCAGCTTCCTGGAGAACCAGTACAAGCCCATGAGCCACAAGCCGCAGGCGCGGCGCAAGAAGCTGCGGCTGGGCTATCTATCCGAGGATTTCCACGATCACGCCACCGCCTACCTGATGGCCGAGGCGCTGGAGAGTCACGACCGTTCGCGCTTCGAGATCTTCGCTTATTCCTATGGTCCGCCGGACAAGGGGGCCATGCGCTCGCGATTGCGGGCCGCCTGCGACCACTGGGTCGAACTGGGGCCGCTGTCGCCCGCCGATGGCGCCCGGCGCATCAAGGCCGACGGCATCAACATCCTGGTGGATCTCAAGGGCCATACCGGATTGGCCCGCACCTCGATCCTGGCCTGCCGTCCGGCGCCGCTCCAGGTGGCCTGGCTGGGTTTCCCCGGCACGTTCGGCGGTACCTGCATGGATTACATCATCGCCGATCCCTTCGTCATCCCCCATGGCGCCGAGGCCAATTACGCCGAGAAGGTGGTGCGCCTGCCGCTGTGCTATCAGCCCAACGATTCCAGGCGCCCGCGCGCCCCGGTTCGCGAGCCCAAGGCCAAGTGGGGGCTGCCCGACGATGCCTTCGTCATCTGCGTCTTCAACAATACGTTCAAGATCAATGCCGAGGCCTTGGCGGTGTGGATCGGCATCCTGAAGACCCACCCGGATACGGTGCTGTGGCTGCTGGATTTCCATCCCACCGCCGCCGACAACTTGCGCAACATGACCGAGGCGGTGGGCATTGATCCCAACCGCCTGATCTTCGCCCCGCGCCTTTCCCACGCCGAGCATCTGGTGCGATTGTCTGCCGCCGACCTGTTCCTCGACACCTATCCCTGCGCCGGCCACACCACCGCCAGCGATGCCTTGTGGGCGGGGGTGCCGCTGGTGGCGTGGGTGGGGCGGACCTTCGCGTCGCGGGTGGCGGGTTCGCTGCTGCATGCGTTGGGCTTTGACGAATTGATCACCGATTCCCAGGCCAACTACCATGCCCTGGCCCAGTACCTGGTCACCGACCGCAAGACCCTGGCGCAAGTGCGGGCCCGGTTGTGGGAGGTAACCAAGACCTCTCCCGTATTCGAGGGCAAGGCCTTCACCCCGGCCCTGGAAGCGGCCCTGGATACCATGTGGGCGCGCTGGGAGAAGGGTCTGGCGCCGGAAGGCTTCGACCTCGGCTAGGAGGAGGGGGCATGGCGGCCGGCCTTTGCCCCCGCCCCTCCTGTCGGGCGGAGCGCCGTCATTTCATGGGGCGGCCGCCATCAGGCGACCTTCTGGGCGAACCAGCGGGTCTTGATGTTGCCGGTCTGGAGGATCTGGTCGGCGGACTCGGCGCGGAAGCGGGCGACGGCGTTCATGACGCCGGTCCAGGGCGGGGCGCAATCATCGCCCAACATCACCCCACCGGGGCTCAACAGCGGCCAATAGGAGTTGATGTCCTCGGTGACCGAGGCTTCGTCATGGGCGCCGTCGATATAGATCATCGGGGCGGTGAAGGGTTCGCCGCCCAGGTTCAGTTCCCGCAGGAACATGCTGGCCAGCCGGCTGGTCAGCGGCAGCGGCGTCACCCGGTTCTGCAGGCCGGCATGGACGACATTGGCCATGAATTGCTCGTGCAGGGTCGGGCGGCCGGCCCGGATGTTGAGCATGGCGCGCCATTGGGGGTTCAGCCAATGCTCGCTCGCTCCCAGCCAGGTATCGATGCAGATGATGCTGGCATCCTTGTACCTCAGAGCCCGGTTGATCATGTGATGGGCCGAGGTTCCCTTCCATGAGCCCACCTCGATGATGACGTGGGGCTGCACCTGATCGATGATCATGTCGAACACTTCCGGTTCCTCGAACCAGCCTTGCAGGTCGAGGGGATAGGCCGCCAGGTCGAGCCCCTCATAAGGGGAGCCGCCATAGATGAAATCGTTAAGCACGTCGGCCATGGTCATGATGTTATCCTAGCTTTGTACGGACAGCACCCAGCGCAGCCGCAGATGGCGGCCGGAAGTGAACCCGCGTTTGAAGAAGGCGATGTTGAGTTCCTTGTCGCTGGCATGGCCCCGGGCCGGGATCTCTCCCAGGTCGAAGCGGGCCAGCCCGATCTCCTGGGCGCGCAGGATGGTGTTCCACAGCGGCCAATGTCCCAGCGGCTTGTCGAACTGGTCGCGATCATAGACCCCCGAGGCGTAATAGGCGGTCACCCCCGCCCAGACCACGATGGAGCCGGCGACCAGGGTTCCGTCTTCAAGCCGGCCCAGGGCCAGTTCGCCACGCCCGGCGGCGATCTCGTCCCAATACACCCCCCAGTAATCGTCGCCGCGCCGCCGGCCTCCCGCCACTTTGGCGTGGAATTCGGGGAACAGGTCGAACAATGCCCGATCGGGGTTGAGGGCGTTGGCGTATTTCATGGCGATGGAGCGTTGGCCCCAATTGGTCAGCGAGCGATAGCTGTCCCGGATATCGGCGCGCAGGGCGTCGGTGGGGCGGGTGAGGTCGATCATCGCCGAGGCCTGGACCGTGCCCTCGGCCATGCGGTCGACCAATTGGGCGGCCAGGGGATCGGGCTCGGCTCCGGCCCCGGTGCCGATCACCACGCGGGTGATCCCGGCGTTCCTGGCCAGTTCGGTCAGATGATCGAGGGCGGCGGAAAGCCCGTTTCTGATGTGTTTGGACTCGGCGCCCTGTTTCGAGGCCAGCAGCATGGGCAGGCCCCAATAGGACAATTCGTCCGGCCCCTTGGTGGCGCGAACCCGGATGACCGGACCGGCGGGGCCGATGACCTGGAACGAGCAATCCCCATGGCTGGAATTAACGGTGGGATAAAGCCGCCCGGCAAAGCCGCCGCGCAGGGGATGGTCGTCCCATTCGGGAAATCCGTCCCCGTCGCAATCCTGGTCCAGCGGCTCGATCCGGTATTTGGACATCAGCCGTGTTCCATCCGGCGCAGTGCCGCCATGTTCTCGGCCACTTTGCAGAAGGCGTCGGCCACGTCGTCGAGATCGGCGCGCGAGGCCGGCGGGCGAATCAGTTCGTGGGTGACCACCCGGTTGAAATGGGCATCCTCGGTCTCCGGGCACGAGCCGGCGGCGTAATCCGGGGCGCCGGTATAATGGGGGCATTTGAACGGGCAGCCGCCCTCGCCATAGCCCACCTGCCGCTGATAGAGCGGCTGGAGATAGAGCGGCCGCACATAGCCCTCGCCCATGAGAACCCCTTCGCCTTCGCGCAGTTCGGTGGGGGCCAGCTCGGCCTTCAGCGCCTTGACGAAGGTGGCGCGAGAGAGGCCCGCCGCCTCGGCGTCGAAGGACAGGGCATGGACGTAATAGACGTGCTCGATGCCGTCCTGGACCTGGGGCATGGACAGGAAGGGGATGCCCTTGATGCGACCCTCCAGGTAATTGACGTTGTCCCGGCGGCGCTTGACCAGATCGGGGCCCTTGATCAATTGGCGACGGCCGATGGCGGCCTCGATCTCGCCCAAGCGGAAGTTGAAGCCGATCATGTTGACCAGATCGGTGACGCCCTTCTTCTCCACCACCGCCTCGGCGTGATTGCGGATCAGCTGGACCTTCTCGGCCAGCTTGGAATCGTTGGTGGTGACCACGCCGCCTTCGCCGGTATGGATGTGCTTGTGATAGTTCAGGCTGAACACGCCCATATGGCCGAGCGTGCCCACCGGCCGGCCCTTGTAGGTGGCGAAGGGGGCCTGGGCGCAAGCCTCGATCACCGTCAGGTTATGCTCGGCCGCCAGTTCCATGATCGGGTCCATGTCGGCGACATTGCCGAAGATGTGGACCACGATGATGGCCTTGGTGCGCGGCGTGATCCGGGCCTTGATGGTCTTGGCCGACAGGCAATAGCTGACCGGGTCGATATCGGCGAACACCGGTACGGCGTTGAACACCAGGGCGGCCACCGCCGAGGCGCTCATGGTGTAGGGCGAGACGATGACCTCGTCGCCCGGCCCGATGCCGGCGGCGCCGGACGCCGCGTACAGGCCGCTGGTGGCGGAATTGACGCTGACCGCATGGGCGGCGGAGAAGGCCTGGGCCCATTCCTGCTCGAAGGCCTTGACCTCCGGCCCACCGAAGAAATCGTTGTGCCAGGTGCCCAGGAAGCGCGACAGGATGCCGCTTTCCATGACGTCGGCCACGGCGGCGCGGTCGTCCTCGCCGATGACGCGATAGGCGGGGAACAGTTTGGAGCGGACGGGATTTCCGCCCAGCAGGGCCAGGGTACTCATGGGAACGTCTCCGGCAAATCGGCAAGGGTTGCGCACAGGCTTTGGGCCGCCAGGGCCGAGCGGCAATGGCTTTGCAACGGCGTGCCGTCGGCCAGGTGGCGCGCGATGTTGTCCACCGCGCCCAGCATGGCATGGGTGAGGCCGCTGTCTTCCGAGCCGCCCGGACCCAGGACGTGGTAGCCGGGGAAGCGGGGGCTGGCGACGACCGGTCGGCGGATGATGTGAAAGCCCGATTCGGTGAGCGTCACCCGCCCGCCGGTGAACAGCAGATCGGCCTCGAAGATGGAAAAGGCGTTCATGTCGGCGGCCAGCAGATGGATCGGCGCCCCCTCGGCGGTGGCGATGATGACGTCATGGCTGGGGTCGTCGTCGCGGCCGTCGGCCACCTTGCCCAGCCGCGCCACCGGCCGCAGCTCGCCCAGCAGGAAGGTCATGAGGTCGATGAAGTGGCTGCCATTGTTCAACAGGCCCTTGGTGTACCAGGCCGAGCCCTTGAGGAAGCGGCCCCAGCGCCCGGCATTGATCTCGGCCCGCAGCTCCATGAAGCCTGAGGCCCAGCGGCGGAAATAGTTCACCGCCATGGGCTTGCCCGCTTTTTCATAAGCCTCGGCGATGGCCAGCGAGCGCTGCGCATCGTCGGTCAAGGGCTTCTCGGCGAAGACCAGCCGTGCCGGTCCCTCCAGCAATTCCTCCAGGATGACGGCGTGGAATTGGGTGGGGACGCAGACGCTGGCCACGTCATAGGGAATGTCCACTTCGGCCAGGGAGGCAAAACCCTTCGGAATCTTCCAATAGCGCATGAAATGGGCGCGGCGCACCGGATCGGGCCCAACGCAGCCGACCAGGACGAAGCCGGGATGACGTTGGTAGGCCTTGGCGTGGGTCAGGATCTGGTCGGCATCGGGCGATTCCTCATCATAGCCGCCGGCGATGGCGCCGCAGCCGATGATCAGGGCGCGAAGGGGCTCAGACCCAGCGGTGGGCGACATGATCGTTGAGCCCGCGCAAGTCCGGGTGGGCCTTCAAAAGAGTCAGGATATCGGCCAGGGTGAAGTCCGGCCTGGTCGGCAGCAGGGCGTTGAACACCGCGTCGATCAACTCGTAATCCTGCTTGGTGTCCAGGGTC
>JACQAD010000117.1 GCA_016195125.1 Magnetospirillum sp. | reverse complement strand
AGGCGCCGTCTTGATTGAGGGCGGAATCGCCTTTCTCCAGACCTTCCAGATACGGCGCCAGGGACGAAGCCAGATTGGCACCGGCGGCGGCGCAGTAATCCTTGATGAGAAGGTAGAGATTGCCGCTGGCCAGGGTGGTTTGCGACCGTCCATAGGTAAGCTGGCCGCTGTCGCCCGCCAGCAGGGTCACCTGCCCATAATCACCGTGAACCCGCCCGGTCTCGAAGATGTTGACGATGGCCTGAGCCGTTTTCTTTTGCAGGTCTGATATCGCCAAGACACACCTCTTACGAATTGCATCATCAGGCTATAGCAATTATTGGCTAAGAACAACCGCATGAAAAAGGCCCGTCGCGGAAAGAGCGACGGGCCGTCCTCACTCAATCAGGCACTCAATGGCCGGACATCTCCGCGCCCATATAGGCGGGCATCCAGCCTTCATGGGCCTCGATCAGCTCGTGCACCGGCACGGCGCGGCCGCCGACGCTGATGACGTGTCCGCCGGTCCTGCCGATGACGCGGACGGAGGTATCGTGCTCCGCCGCCTCTTCCAGCACCGAGGCCAGATCGTTGTCGGAGACCTCAAGGATATACCGCCCCTGATCCTCGCCGAAGCACCAGGCGTGCAGCGGCAGGGTATGGGGGGCGTCGAGACTGGCGCCGATGCGGGTCGCCGAGGCCATGGTCATCTCGGCCACCGCCACCAACAGACCGCCGTCGGAGACGTCGTGGCAGGCCTGAACCAGGCCGTCGCCGATCAGCTGGCGCACCAGCTCGCCGGCCCGGCGCTCGCGATGCAGGGCGACGGGCGGCGGGGCGCCGTCTTCGCGCTTGCAGATCTCACGCAGGTACAGGGACGAGCCCAACCAGCCCTTGGTATCGCCGATCAGCACGATATTGGAGCCCGCCCATTTGAAGGCCACCGTGGCCGATTTGGTGACGTCTTCCATCAGGCCGACGCCACCCACCGCCGGAGTGGGCAGGATGGCGGTGCCCTGAGTCTCGTTGTAGAGCGAGACATTGCCCGACACCACGGGGAAGTCCAACTCGACGCAGGCCTGACCCATTCCGCGGATGGCCTCGACGATCTGGCCCATGATCTCGGGCTTTTCGGGATTACCGAAATTGAGATTGTCGGTGATGGCCATGGGCAGCGCGCCCACCGCCGACAGGTTGCGATAGGCCTCGGCCACCGCCTGACGTCCACCCTCATAGGGATCGGCCAGCACGTAGCGCGGCGTCACGTCGGTGGTGATGGCGACCGCCTTGCCCGAACCATGGACACGCACCAAGGCGGCATCGCCGCCGGGACGGCCGACGGTGTCGCCCATGACCATGTGGTCGTACTGGGAATAGATCCAGCGCTTGGAGGCCAGATCGGGGCAGGCCACCAGAGTCTTGAGGGCATCGACCGGGCACACCGCCTCCACGTCCTTGGCGTCGATCACCGGTCGCTTGGCCGGCGCCACCCAGGGGCGGTCGTATTCAGGCGAAGCCAGGGCCAGCGGGTCGATGGGCAGGTCGGCCACCACCTCGCCATGGCGCCGCAGCACCATGCGGCCGGAATCGGTCAGCACACCGACCACGGCGAAGTCCAGTTCCCACTTGTCCATGATGGCCTTGGCCTTGGCCTCGGCTTCCGGGCCGGGCTTCAGGACCATGAGCATGCGTTCCTGGCTTTCCGACAGCATGATCTCGTAGGCGCTCATGCCGTCTTCGCGCATGGGCACGGTGTCGAGGTCCATGTCGATGCCCAGCCCACCCTTGGAGGCCATCTCGAACGAGGACGAGGTCAGGCCGGCGGCGCCCATGTCCTGGATGGCGACGATGACGTCGGTGGCCATCAGTTCCAGGCAGGCTTCGATCAGCAGCTTCTCGGTGAAGGGGTCGCCGACCTGGACGGTGGGACGCTTCTCCTCGGAATTGGCATCGAATTCGGCCGAGGCCATGGTGGCGCCGTGAATGCCGTCGCGGCCGGTCTTGGAGCCGAAATAGACCACCGGATTGCCGATACCGGCCGCCGCCGAGTAGAAGATCTTATCCTTGTCGGCCAGACCAACGGTCATGGCGTTGACCAGGATATTGCCGTTGTAGGAGGCGTGGAAATTGGTCTCGCCGCCCACGGTGGGCACACCGACGCAATTGCCGTAGCCGCCGATACCGGCGACCACGCCCGCCACCAGATGGCGGGTCTTGGGGTGCGAGGGATCGCCGAAGCGCAGGGCGTTCATGTTGGCGATGGGCCGCGCCCCCATGGTGAAGACGTCGCGCAGGATGCCGCCCACGCCCGTCGCCGCGCCCTGATAGGGCTCGATGAAGCTGGGGTGGTTGTGGCTTTCCATCTTGAAGACGATAGCCTGGCCATCGCCAATATCGATGATGCCGGCATTCTCGCCGGGGCCGCAGATCACCCAGGGCGCTTTGGTCGGCAGGGTCTTCAGCCATTTCTTCGAGGATTTATACGAGCAATGCTCGGACCACATCACCGAGAAGATGCCCAGTTCGGTGAGATTGGGCTCGCGGCCCATGATCTCGAGAATCTTGGCGTATTCGTCGGGCTTGATGCCGTGCTGGGCGATCACGTCGGGGGAAATCTTACTCACGACAGCGCCTCCACCAGGGAATCGAACATGGCCTTGCCGTCGCTGCCGCCCAGCAGATCCTCGGCCAGACGCTCGGGATGGGGCATCAGGCCCAGCACGGTCTTGGACGCGTTGGTGACGCCCGCCACATTGGACAGGGCACCGTTGGGATTATGAGCGTCCGACACCTCGCCGGCGGGCGAGCAATAGCGGAAGGCGACCTGACCATTGCCTTCCATGGCGCGGAAGGTCTCGGCCTCGACGAAGTAATTGCCTTCGGCATGGGCGATGGGATAGCGCACCACGTCGCCCAACCGGTGGCGGCGGGTGAAGTCGGTGTCGGCATTCTCGACCCGCAGGTAGACATCCTTGCAGATGAACTTGAGATTGCGGTTGCGCATCAGCACGCCCGGCAGCAGCCCGGTCTCGGTCAGGATCTGAAAGCCGTTGCAGATGCCGAGCACGCGGGT
>JACQAD010000112.1 GCA_016195125.1 Magnetospirillum sp. | reverse complement strand
GGCGGTGCTGGGCTCGGCGGCCCGCACATGGGTCGCGGTGGTCAATTCCAGGCCGCGGCCGACCACGGCGCCCTGGAGGGCGGTGACCACCGGCAGACCGCCCATCTGGACGTTATGGTAGGCCCGGTGCCAGGTCTGGGAATGCATCATGACCTAGAAGGGATCGCGGTCGCGATGCTCGGCCAGATCCAGGCCGGCCGAGAAATGGGGGCCGTGGCCATGCAGAACCACCACCTTGGCATCCTTGGGCGGGGCGGCGAAGAAATCATGGATTTCGTGGATGAGCACGTCGTTGATGGCGTTGCGCTTGTCAACGCGATTGAGACCGAGCACGGCGACGGCGCCCCGCATCTCCAGAGTCATGGTCTTAAAGGCTGCGCTGCTCATTCTGGCCTCACCCGCGTTATGGACGTTATCTCCACCGGGGCTATGTTATGGACATAAATTGTTGTGCGCAACAACAATTGAGGCGTTCCGGTCAATCCTGATAGATGCGCAGCAGCAACTCATTGAGCTGATTGCGCTCGGCGGGGCTGAGGCGGGCGGTGACGCGGATATCGTGCTCGGCCACCAGCTCCTTGAGGCGGGCCAGCAGGGTCTGGCCGGCATCGCTCAGCATGATGGCATAGGTGCGGCGGTCGACGGGCGAGGGCACCCGCATGGCCAGCCCCTTGTCCTCCAGCGCGTCGATGAGGATGACGGCGCCGGAACGGTCGATGCCCATGGTGGTGGCCAGCATGGTCTGGGACAGGCCTGGATTGGCGCCGATGATGGTCATGGCGGCGAATTGCGAGGGGCGGATGTCCACCGAGGCGACGGTGCGGGCGTAATCCTGATAGACCACCACCTGGGCGCGGCGCAGGCGATAGCCGACGATGTCGTCGAGAATATCCAGCTCGATACCGGCGGGGATGCTGGGCGGAGTGGGAATATCCTGCGCCGTGGGTACCGTGGTCCCGGCCTTTCTGCTGCGCTTGGCTGCCAAAACACCCTCATTCGACAAATCACTGCCTCAACATGTATTGGTTTTGATCAAACCGCACAACTGCAATAGGCGAGACTGTGGTCTTCGTCTATGCTTGGCGCTTGAAATCGGCCATTTGCGCTTGGGGGAACTGCCGGTGAATTGTCCGTTCTGCGCCGAGGAAATCAAGGACGAGGCCGTGGTCTGCAAGCATTGCCGCCGCGACCTTGCCATCGTCCGTCCGGTCCTTGACCAGTTGCGGGCCATGACCGGGCGTGTCGAGGCGCTGGAAACGGCGAAGGCCGATTACGACGCACTCAAGGAACGAGTCGCCGCTCTCGAATCCCGGCCGGTTGCCGCCGTCGAGGCCTCGCCCGAAACGGCGGAAGAGCCGCTGCCGCGCAAGCGGGGCGGGGGCGATTGGGGCGCATGGCTGGGCGGAGTCCTGGTGGCCATGGTCCTGCCGATCCTGGCGCTGCTGGTTGCCCATTGGCTGGTGGTGATGGTCCTTGACCTCAAGGTCTGGGTGATCCGCCTGATCTCGCTGCTGCTGCCCTTGCCCTTCGCCGCCATGGCGCCGTTCAAGGGCCGCCATCGCCTCGGCACCCAGGTGATCCTGGGGGTGATCATCGCCGTCCTGTCGGTTCTGGGGATGCTGGCGATCACCGGCCTGATGGATCAGCAGCCGATCCTGCCCCAGGACGGCCGCGATTGGCGAGAAGTCATCGAATATGGCATCAGCATCTGGCTCAGCTATGTCACCGGCGCCCTGATCGTCCATGTCATGACGCCGTTGCGGTCGGATAAAGCCGCTGATTCCCTGGTCCGGCGGCTGGCCGGGGCCATGGCCAGGCTGACCTCTCCCGAAAACGAAAGCCGCCAGCAACTGGAGAAGCGGGTCCAGGTTCTGGCCGGCACCATCGGCACCATGGTGCCGGTGGTGACGGGGGCGGCATCCATCATCTCGGGGATGCGCAAGCTCTGGGAATAAGGGCTACTTGCCGACCGTCAACTGCACCGTCGTACTGCCGGCGCGGCCCTCGCTGTCCTTGACGTCGATGCGAATGACGTGCTGGCCGGCGGGAACTTCCGCCTTGGACATGTCGATGCCGGCGGCGGGGACGAAGGGTTTGACCCGGTCGGTAATGTCGACGAGGGGCGATTTCAAATAGACCACCTTGACCGAGCCCGGTTCGATGGCGGCACCGCCATGGGCTTCGAACTTGACCTTGAGGTCAAAGGGCGACTTGGTCTCGGTGGGGTTGACCAGCTTGACGCTGGGACCACGGGTGATGCCGCGCATGGTGACGGCTCCGGCGGCAGCGGGAAGGCTGGCCTCGCTTTCGGTGATCAGGGTGGCGGCGTTGGCGGTGCTGGCGGCCAGCGTCAGCAATGCGGCGGCGAACAGGGTCGTCTTCACTCTCATACTCCCCTTCGATGGGTGCGCAACGAAACCATGCCCTCGAATCAATAGAATGGGGGCGATCAGCCGCCCTGTCGAGAGGGTACCCAAAGGGTGGGGCTTGTCAAACCTCCACGGCGTTTCCACATCTAAATCCAACCGAGAGCAGTTCGCAGTCTCGGGGATGGGGAACGGCACGAAAATCGCGGGCGAGGGGGAAGAAATGATCACCATGGCCATGGCATCCCAACATCACGATGTGAAACTGGTCACGCCGACCCAGGCTTCGGAATGGCTGAATGCCGGTTGGCGCGACGTCTGGCGCAATCCGGGTCTCAGCCTCGGCTTCGGCGCCCTTTATGCCGGTATCGGCCTGATGCTGTTTCTGGTTCTGACGGGCTTGGACATGGGGTCGATGCTGTTTCCCCTGGCCGCCGGCTTCATGCTGGTTGGCCCGCTGGCGGCGGTATTCCTGTACGAGATCAGCCGGCGCCAGGAAAAGGGCGAGGCCGTTAGCCTCGGCAGCGTGGTCGGTGGCATCACCGGGCGTCTCGACCAGATCGGCAATATGGGGCTGGTGCTGTCCATCCTGATGATGGCCTGGCTGTTGGCCGGTCTGGTGGTGTTCGCCCTGTTCTATCCGCCGGGAATGCCTTTGCCGCTGGAGAATTTCATCGAGGACGTGGTGCTGCGCCCGGAATCCTTCCGCTTCCTGGTGGCGGGCTCCCTGGTGGGCGGCGTGTTGGCGGTGATCGCCTTCACTCTCAGCGTCTTCGCCATGCCCATGCTGCTGGACCGCGACGTCGGCGTGGTCGAGGCCATGGAGTTCAGCATTCAGGCGGTGCGTGTCAACTGGCGGACCATGATCGGCTGGGCCGCCACCATCGCGGTAGTGACCTTCTTCGGCATGGCGACCGCCTTTATCGGCCTGATCCTGGCCTTGCCTCTGGTGGGGCATGCCAGCTGGCACGCCTATCGTGATGTTGCCGGAAAGTAACCGAGAACACGTCACATCCTCTTACAAGTCCTTTCCGTTCGTTGGTGGAATTGGAAGGCCGAACGGACCAAGGTTGTACTGTTGAAGTGCAACCTTGTTCTGTCGTAAGCCGCCCATGGATCCGTCACTCAGAGAAATCATCACTCAAGCGGTGGTCGATGCCCGTAAATCGGGACTGGATGCGGATGCGCAATGTGATGCCGCCATTACAATGCTGGCCGCGGTGATGCCATCCGTCGATCAGGGGACTGTCCAGCTCATCGTCGAGCAGCTTTATCCCTTCATCGCCGCTCTGGACGCCGCCGCCTGATTCAGAGTTTGTCAGTCCGAGCCAATGCGAGGAATCGCCACCCACCGGGACAGTGCCGGTCAGGGTAGGACGATCTTGCCGGGATTCATGATGCCGGCGGGATCGATGGCGCGCTTGATGGCGCGCATCACGTCCAGGGCCTCGCCGAATTCCTCTTCCAGGAACGCCATCTTGCCGTGACCGACTCCATGTTCGCCGGTGCAGGTGCCGTCCATGGCCAGGGCGCGCCGCACGATGCGGTGGTTGATACGCTCGGCCTCGGCGATTTCCTCGGGCTTGGTGGGATCGACCAGCAGCATGACATGGAAATTACCGTCGCCCACATGGCCGACCACGGCGGAGGTCAGACTGGTGGTCTTGAGATCGGCCTCGGTCTCCAGCAGGCATTCGGCCAGCCGTGAAATGGGAACGCAGGCGTCGGTGGTCCAGGCGCGGCAGCCGGGCTTGAGCGCCACACCGGCGTAATAGGCGTTATGGCGGGCCGCCCACAGGCGGGAGCGCTCCTCGGTGCCGGTGGCCCATTGGAAGCCCTCGGCTCCGAATTCTCCGGCGATGGCCTCGACCTTTTCCGCCTGCTCGCGCACTCCGGCGGGGCTGCCGTGGAATTCGAAGAACAGGGTCGGCGCCACCAGGTGGCTGGTCTTTGAGTATTTGTTGACCGCGTCGATCATCACCGCGTCCAGGAACTCGATGCGGGCCACCGGGATACCTGACTGAATGGTCAGGATAACGGTATTGACCGCGGCTTCCACCGAGGGGAAGGGGCAAACCGCCGCCGAGATGGCCTCGGGGATGCCCTGCAGGCGCAGCGTCAGCTCGGTGATGATGCCCAGGGTTCCCTCGGACCCCACGAACAGGCGGGTGAGGTCATAGCCGGCCGCCGATTTGCGGGCCCGTTTGGCGGTGCGGATGATGCGTCCGTCGGGCAGCACGACCTG
>JACQAD010000109.1 GCA_016195125.1 Magnetospirillum sp. | reverse complement strand
ATGATCCTGGGCGCCGATCAGAAAATCGAATTCGCCAATCCGGCCTTCACCCACATGACCGGATACGACCAGGAAGAGATCATCGGCCAGAACCCGAAGCTTCTCAAATCCGGCCATCACGACGACGCCTTCTATCAGCACATGTACACGGTGCTGGCCACCCAGGATTACTGGCAGGGCGAGATCTGGAACCGCCGCAAGAATGGCGAGATCTACCCCGAATGGCTGACCATCAACGTCATCCGTGACGAGCACGGCGAGATCAGCCAGTACGCCGCCATCTTCAGCGACATCACCGAGCGCAAGAAGACCGAGGAGCGGATCAAGAATCTCGCCTATTTCGACGTGCTGACCGGACTGCCCAACCGCCGGCTGTTCACCGACCGCCTGCAGATCGCCATCGCCAACGCCCATCGCCACGGCCATCCGCTGGCCATCATGTTTCTCGATCTAGACCTGTTCAAGCGCATCAACGATTCCCTGGGGCATGGAATCGGCGATCAGGTGCTGGTGGAGACGGCGGCGCGGATCAGCCATTGCGTCCGGGAAGGCGATACGGTGGCGCGGCTGGGCGGCGACGAGTTCACCGTCCTGCTGCCCGAACTCGATCACCTGGAAGACGCCGCCAAACTGGCCGAGCGGGTCATCGCCCACGTCAAGCAGCCCTTCGTGGTCGACGAGCACGAGCTTTACGTCACCACCTCCATCGGCATCGCCATCTATCCCGAGGACGGCTCCACCGTCGAGGCTCTGATCAAGAACGCCGATACCGCCATGTATCGGGCCAAGGATCTGGGCCGCAACTCGTACCAGCTCTACACCGCCGCCATGAACGCCCGCTCCTTCGAGCGCCTGACCATGGAATCGGCCTTGCGCCACGCCCTGATGCGCGAGGAATTCCGACTGGTCTATCAGGTCAAGGTGGACGCCACCGACGGCCATATGTCCGGCGTCGAGGCCCTGGTCCGCTGGCATCACCCCGATATGGGGCTGGTATCGCCGGTGGATTTCATTCCCCTGGCCGAGGCCATGGGCGTGATTTCCGATATCGGCGAATGGGTTCTGCGCACGGCTTGCCGTCAATGCAAGCATTGGCACGATCTGGGCCTGCCGCCGGTGCGCATCGCCGTCAACGTCTCGGCTCAGCAATTCGTCGAGACCAACGTGCCGGAAGTGGTTGCCCGCGCCCTGCAGGAAACCGGCCTGGCGCCTCAATTCCTGGAATTGGAACTGACCGAGACGGTGCTGATGCAGCGGGTCGATGAAGTCGTCGGCGTGCTGAAATCGCTTCGCGCCATGGGCGTGCGCATCTCCATCGACGATTTCGGCACCGGCTATTCCAGCCTGTCCTATCTCAAGCGCATGCCCATCGACGCCCTTAAGGTCGACCGCTCCTTCGTCAACGACATCTTCGACGAGAATTCCCAGGTCACCGAGGACGGAGCCGAGATCGTCTCGACCATCATCAACCTGGCTCACAATCTCAAGCTCAAGGCCATCGCCGAGGGGGTCGAGACCCGCGAGCAGGCCGAGTTCCTGCGATCCAAGGGCTGCGACGAGGTCCAGGGCTATCTGATCAGCCGGCCGGTGTCGGGCGAGGATCTCATCAGCCTGTTCGACCGCAACCTGCTGCCGGAAGGACGGGACTGATACCGCCCGCCCAATGATCTGATAATTTCCGTCATTCGAAGAGGCCGAGACCATGCCCGGTGAGCCGGACTCCCCCGAGCCATGGACAGGCCCAAGGGGCCGCGCCGCCTATGGGGCGCAAGCCCTATTCCAGGCGATGATCCCTCCCTCCTGAAAATCTTAAGCGGCATCACGCAAACCATACTATTGCGTGATTATGCTAACTTTTAAATTCCTGCTGGTTTATGCGCACAGCTTTGCCTGCGCCAGGATGGATGCTAGGCTGACGCTTTACTCAATGATTCGCAGCAGGAGGACGCCGTGGTCGACGAGATCTATCTGAGGGTAACGGATGCGGTCATCGGCAACGTCAAGTTTCAAGACGGCGAAGGCGAGAACAGCACCTCACTGTACATGCATGGGACAATATTAGAGTCCAACAAATTCAAGCGAGCGATCGGACAAAGGGCGAATTTACTCATCACATCAAGATCGACCGCGAATGAGGCCAGGGCGTTAGATGATATTGAGAGGGCAATGGATATCACCTGCCACGCCACCGAGGACCACATTAAATCGTTCATCAATGTGCGGACGAACCGGCCAGAAATCAAATTTGGGATTAATCTATATCTATCGCCACTTGGCCGTTACTTCAGTTTTTCGTGGATGACGGTCACGTTCAATCTGGAGTAAGGACAGCCAGGACCGGACTCGCGCCGCCCCCCTACTCCGCCGCCGCCGGGGCTGGCTCGGCCTCGCGCTCGCCCGGCAATTGCCAGGCGGCCACCGCCACCAGGGCGGCGGAGACGGCCAGCACGGTGAAGACCGTCTCGAAGCCGCCGCCCCAGCCCCGGATCAGCGACACCATGGGCACGCCCAGGCCGGAAACCCCGAAGGACAGCACGAATTTGAGGCCGAAGGCGGTGCCCCGCCACTTGGCCGGGGTATAACGCGACAGCAGCATGTTCTCGGCGGGAATGCCGGCCATGTTGAAACTGACCGCCAGCAGCGCCACCAGCAACAGCCCCAGCCCCGAGGCATGGGCCACGCCCAGCAGCAACGGCACCTGCACAAACGCCACCACCACGTAGATGCGCTTGGCCGAGACACGGTCGGCCAGATGCCCGGCCAGGATCTGGGTCAGTCCGGCCAGCAGATAGACGAAGGTGACGCCGCCCGCCGCCGCCCAAAGGCCGAACTCGCCCAGACGCTCCTCGAACAGTTTGGGCAGCGAGGGCTGGGTGGCCTGATAGATCAGGCCGGCGCACAGCATGGTCACCGACAGCACCAGACCGGCCCGCACGGTATCGCCGCGACTGGCCGGGGGCTCCGGCCGGCGGTCATCCTTGGCCTCGATCACGATGCCCTTGGCCAGGAAGATCAGGAACAGCAGCCCGGTCAGGAACACCACCGCACCGGGAATTATGAAGGCGGCCCGCCAGCCCGAAAGCGCGATCAGGCTGCCCGCCACCAAGCCGGCCAGGGCCGGACCAACGCCGCCGAAGACGCCGTTGAGGCCGATGGCCTTGCCCTTGTCCTCGGCATTCCTGATCAGCCAGGCGATTCCCACCGGATGATAGATAGAGCCGAACAGCCCCATCATCGCCAGGGCGGCCCCCAACCACAACGGCCCCTGCGCCAGGCCGACGCCCATGGCCGCCAGGCCCAGGCCCAGGAAATAGACGCTCATCATGCCGACCGTGCTCCAGCGGTCGCCCAGCCACCCGGCCAGAGGCGCCATCAGCCCGTAAAGCAGCTTACCCGCGACGATCAGCGCCAGCACCTCCTCGTAGCTCATCCCCATCTCCTTGGGCAGCACCAGGGCGGCGATGAAGAAGATGGGCTCGAAGATATGGGCATAGGCATGACCGGCGCAGGAGAATCCCAGCGAGGCACGGGCGGAACGGTGGGAGATCGCGGCGGACATGCAAGCGGGCTCGGAACTGGTTAGTGGTCCGACCACTCTTGCACCGCCTCGTCCGATGGATCAACCCCACAAGCTGCATAGGTAAACCATTCGCCATGGCAGCGGGCTTGCATCGCAGCATTGTTTGACCCACATTGGGACGGCTTTCCCCGTTTCTCAGTCTCCGGCGGTTTCCCCCATGAGCATGACCACCGTCCTCATCATCAGCCTCGCGGCGGGAGTGATCCTGGTCGTTGGTGGCGGCTTGATGATGTACATGGCCAATCTGGTGCGGAACGCCTACGAGTTGAAAGTCCAGATCAACAACGATGTGGACGAGCGCCTCACCAAGATGACCGAGGATCTGGATAAGAAGAGCCGCTGGATCAAGCGCGATCTGCTCGAGGAAATCGAGAAAATCAAGATCGCCATGGAAACGGACAACGCCCGTAAGTTCAATGACCTGACCGAACCGTTCAACAAGCGCCTCGATACCTTGGAAGAGACATTGCGCAAGGACCGGGCCGAGTGGATCAAGGCGTTCGAGGCCGACCGCGAGGCCATGACCAAACTGGACGGCAAGCTTGGCATCCTGCGCCGTGAGATGAAGGGTGGCGCCGCCGCCGAAGCCGCCGCCCCAGCCCCGGACGGAACCAGCGACGCCGCCGCCCCCTCCGCCGGCGCCGCCGGCCCTGTCGGGGGAACGGCGCCCAGGCCCGCCGCCACTCCCGCCAATGGCACCACCCCGGCTGCCGCCGCCGCCAACGGTCGCCCCGCCGGCACCACCATGAGTGGTTTCCTGCCCGACCTGGGCCGCAAGCCCTGAGCCATGCTGGCGGGTCGCGCCCTTAACCGCCTGCTGGCGCTGAGGCTGGGCCTTGGCGGCTTGGTCATCGCCGCGGTTCTGGGCGGCGCCATCTTCGCTTACGAAATCGAGCGTATCGACGACACTTTCGTCAACGAGGCGGTAGAACAGGCGCAAAGCCTGGCACGGCTTCTGCCGGCCAGGCTGGATCGCGGCAGCGCGCCTCTGGTGGCCACCCAGTTGAATGCCTTCCTGCTGCAACGCCAACAGGCGGGCGGCGACCATTTCGTCGGCGCCGAGATCTATGGCCGTGACCAAGCCTCCGTGGCCGAAATTCTATCGGCGGGCAACGAGCGACTGGGCACCGCCATCGACCGGTCCCGTCACATCTTTCCCGATCCCGACGAGAGTTGGTATGCCAAGCATGTGGTGGGAGGAGAGATCTATCTTCTGGTCATGACCGGATTGTCCCCCGCTCCCGGCGTGGCGCCGACCGGCTATTTCGAGGGCATCTACCACGTATCGCGCGACCGGGTGGCAATCGCGACCAAAGCCGGCTTGCGCACCTCGATCCTGGTGATTTTCTCGGTCCTGGCCACTTCGGCCTTGCTGTATCCCATCATTTCACGGCTCAACCGCTCGCTGATCGCCGGATCGCGGGCCTTGCTGATCGCCAATCTCGGCGCCATCGAGATGCTGGGCAACGCCATCGCCAAGCGCGACAGCGACACCAACAGCCACAATTACCGCGTCACCCTCTATGCCCTGCATCTGGCCGAGGCGGTCGGCCTGGGGCATCGCCAGATCCGCTCGCTGCTCAAGGGCGCCTTCCTGCACGACGTGGGCAAACTGGCCATTCCCGATTCCATCTTGCTGAAGCCGGCCAAGCTGAGCGATGCCGAATTCGAGGTGATGAAAACCCATATCAACCACGGCCTGGATCTGGTCGAACGCTTCGAATGGCTGCGCGACGCCGCCGATGTGGTCGGACATCACCACGAGAAATACGACGGCAGCGGCTATACCGCCGGTCTGGCGGGCGAGCAGATTCCCCTGGCGGCCCGCATCTTCGCCATCGCCGATGTCTTCGACGCCCTGACCTCGAAGCGCCCCTACAAGGCGGCCCTACCGGTGGCCGAAGCCACCGCCATCATGGCCGCGGGCCGAGGCAGCCATTTCGATCCATCCCTGCTCGACACCTTCTTCGGCATGGCCGCCGATCTCTGCGGCCAGTTCGGCGGCCGCGAGGACGAAGGCCTGCGCCAGACCCTGGCATTGCGGACCTGGCACTATTTCGAGGAAGCGCTGGAAGGGTAAGGCTGGCCGGGAGGACAGGGCAATTCTGGGATCGCCACCCCGATCCCCCCTTGCGAAATCGCCGGGAGATCGGGGTGCCGCCCATCCCCCCCGGGATCTCGGAACCACGGACAGATAGTAATCCTACCTATTCCCCTGTAAATCGGGTGGGTACCCGAGGCGGTGCTATTTGGCCAGAAGATAGAAGTCGGAAATGCGGGCCCAGGCCTCTTCCGCCGTCTCGACGAAGGTGAAGATATCCTTGTCCTCGGCGCTGACCATGCCTTCGTCGATCATGGCGTCGATATTGACGATCCGTTCCCAGTATTCCCGGCCGAACAGCAAGATGGGAATGGGATCGATCTTGCCGGTCTGGATCAGGGTGGCCGCCTCGAACAACTCATCCAATGTGCCGAAGCCGCCGGGAAACACCACCAACGCCTTGGACCGGGTCAGGAAGTGCATCTTGCGGATGGCGAAATAATGGAAGCGAAAGCACAATTCCGGGGTGATGTAGGAATTGGGCTCCTGTTCCATGGGCAGGACGATGTTGAGGCCGATGGACTTACCGCCCAGATCGGCGGCACCGCGATTGGCGGCCTCCATGAT